>JAYVMM010000658.1:0-15931 GCA_043758975.1 Planctomycetota bacterium
GGATCGTTTGATCCACATGGCATAGCGCTCAGAGAGAGCATCCATCACCTCGCCAAGCTGCAGCTCCTCGGCTGCTTGCCATGAGCGCACCCACCATGCCGCCGCTTCGTCGTGGTCATGCCGCAGATACCGCATGTCGCCGATATCAAGGCTCGCATGGGCAACCGCGGCGTGGTCGCCGATGCTGGCATAGGCCGAACATGCCGCCCGGAAATGGCTCTCGGCAACCGCGATACCCCCTTTGCGCTCATGGATCCGGCCGAGCCACCTCTGGCCGCGAGCGACCTCCGTCTTCTCGTCGCTATCGGCACAGGCGATGAGCGCAGATTCCATGCTCGCGCACGATTCTGCGTTGTCGCCGGCATGGTACTGGAGCACGGCGATGAGCATCCAGGAGCGGGCCTCTGCGATCTTGTTGCCAGCTCTCTGGTGACGAGTGAGCACGGTCCTCGCGATCGCGATGGCGCCGTCCGCATCGCCGTCGAGGTGGCGCTGATACGCGTTCCCGTTGCCGGGTTCGTCGCCGTCCATGAATGCAAGGGAAGCTTTCATGGGTGTCTCTCCGATATCCCACCAGGTCCGCCATGGTCTCAGCGACGGGCTCGGCGGCCAGATTGCCGCCGTGGACGGATGGGCGCGGTCGGCGTCACCGGCGGCGAATCAACCGCCCCAGCCATCGCCTGCAGGTGGGCTCGTACGCTGGCGCCGATCACCTGGGCGAAGAGGCGATAGGCCGTTGCGCGCTCGTCGCCATGGCGCCAGACCAGGACCATGGTGCGGCTCGCCCCGCGGCCAGCGAAGGGCCGCACCACGATGCGTTCATCGAAGCGGGTGGCGTGCGCGGCGAGCGCCGGCAGCACCGTCACGCCCTGGCCAAGGGCGACGAACTGGCGGAGCGTCTCCAGGCTGGTGGCGCGAAAATCGCCGGCGCTGCCATGGGCCCGCTCCGCTCTGCAGAGTTCGAGCGCCTGGTCGCGCAGGCAGTGGCCGTCCTCGAGCAGCAAGAGCTCCTCGGCGCCGAAGTCGACCGCGTTCACCTGCGGTGCGGCAGCCAGGCGGTGCGCACGCGGGAGGGCGGCGAGAAAGGGCTCCTCGAACAGCGGCTCGGCCTCGCGCTGATGCTGGAGGCCAGCGATGGTGGCGACGATGGCGACATCGATCAGGTTGCGGTCGAGGCGCTCAAGCAGCTCGAGGGTGGTGTACTCGCCCACCGGCCAGGACAGCGCCGGCCAGCTGCGCTGGATCGCTGGACCCGCCACCGGCAGCAAGTAGGGCCCAGCGGTCGGGATGATGCCGACGCGCAGCTGGCCGAAGAAGGGCGGGGTGGCGCGCACCGCCGCCTGCTCCAGAGCCTGGATCCCCGCCAGCACGCTCCGCGCGGCGACGATCACCGTCTCGCCAACCTGAGTCAGGCGTGCGCCGCGACCGCTGCGCTCGAACACCTGCCGACCGAGGCGCCGCTCCCATTGCGCAATCTGCGCGCTGAGCGTCGGCTGCGAGACCGCGCAGGCCGCAGCCGCCCGTCCGAAATGGCGGTGGTCAGCCACCGCGATGAGGTAGCGGATGACCTGGATGGTGGTCGCCCGCGGGTCGTAGAGCGCATCTATCACCATCATAGCCTCCACGTATTGGCCCTCGCCTAGCGGGCAATGCATATTCACCAGCGTCCGCCACCAGGGCCGATCGCAGCCCGCCGCGCGCGCGCCGCCCCACCCATCCCCCCAGGAGCATACCATGTCCCCGCTCACGACCAACCAGGGCGCGCCCGTGCCCGACAACCAGAACAGCCTGAGCGCGGGAGCGCGCGGCCCGCTGCTGATGCAGGACTACCAGCTGGTGGAGAAGCTCGCCGCCTTCGCCCGCGAGCGCATCCCCGAGCGCGTGGTGCATGCCAAGGGCGCGGGCGCCTTCGGCTATTTCGAAGCGAGCTCCGACATGAGCCCGCACACGCGCGCCCACCTCTTCGGCCTGGCCGGTCGCCGGACCCCGGTGCTGGTGCGCTTCTCGACCGTCGGCGGTGAGAAGGGATCCGCCGACGCTGAGCGCGACCCGCGCGGCTTCGCGATCAAGTTCTACTCCGCGGAGGGTAATTACGACATCGTCGGCAATAACACCCCGGTATTCTTCATCCGCGATCCCTTCAAGTTCCCGGACATGGTGCACACCCACAAGCGCAACCCGCAGACCAATCTCAAGGATGCCAACGCCTTTTGGGACTTCTTTAGCCGCTCGCCCGAATCGACGCACATGGTCACCATCCTGTTCGGCGACCGCGGCACTCCGGCGACCTACCGCCACATGCACGGCTTCGGCAGCCATACCTTCAAGTGGGTCAACGCCGCCGGGGCGGCCTGCTGGGTGAAGTACCACTTCAAGTCCGAGGCCGGCATCAAGAACCTCACCGCCGCCGAGGCCAGCCGCTTGGCCGGCAGCGACCCGGACCATGCCACCCGCGACCTCTTCGAGCACATCCGCAGCGGGCAGGTGGCGGCCTGGAAGGCCTACGTTCAAGTCATGCCCCTGGCTCACGCCGAAACCTACCGCTACGACCCCTTCGATGTCACCAAGGTGTGGCGGTACCAGGACTACCCCCTCATCCCCATCGGGCGCCTGGTGCTCGACCGCAATCCCGAGAACTTCTTCGCCGATATCGAGCAAGCGGCCTTCAGCCCCGCCAACCTGGTGCCCGGAATCGAGGTCTCCCCCGACAAGCTGCTCCAGGGCCGGCTGTTCGCCTATCCCGATGCCATCCGCTACCGGCTCGGCACCAATTTCGCGCAGATCCCGGTCAATCGCCCCAAGGTCCCGGTCGCCAACTACCAGCGTGATGGCGCCATGCGCATTGATGGCAATGGCGGAGCGGCGGTGAACTACGAACCCAACGGCTATCAGGGGCCTACCGAAGTGCCCTCCGCCCGCGAGGCGGCGATCCCGCTCAGCGGCCAGGGTGAACGTATCCCCTATCCCCAGGCCGGGCGGGCCGACGACTTCGAGCAGGCTGGCATGCTCTGGCGGGTGCTCGGCGAGGAGGAGAAGGCGCGGCTGGTGACGAACATCTCCGTCCATCTCGGCGGCGCGGCGAAGGCGATCCAGGAGCGCCAGCTGCAGCACTTCCACCGCGCCGATGCCGACTACGGTCGCCGGATCGCCCAGGCCCTGCGGCTCGACCCGGTCGGCTAACGCACGGCATGCACCGGCGTCGGGATCCCCGGGCGTCCCCGCAATCGTGCGCTGACGCCCGGTCGTCCCCTGCCCTGGTCCCCAGCGTGGTCGGGTCACGCCGGCCTGTGCTCCGGCGCTAGTGCTAGTGCTTGGGTGTGGGCGTGGGCGTGGCGACGAGGCGCGCATCGACCTGCGCCCCGTCGGCATTGGTATAGCCGTGGCAGATCCAGCCCTTCTCCGTCTCATCGTAAGCGAAGAGGAAATCGTCGGCATGGAAGGTGTAGGTGTTGCCGCCGGCGGGCTGGGCCGGCAGCTTGACCACATCATAGGCGGTGCCTTCGATGACGAAGCTGTCGCGATCGAGCTGCGGGCGCACCCGCACGCGCTCCTTGATCAGCCCGTTGCCCTGCTTGCCGGAGAGGGTCAGCACACCGGTGCGAAAACGCTGATCGAAGCCGTTGATGACCAGGGTGCCGGTCCAGTCCGCAAGGTCGGGAGGTACGCTCCGGGTGATGCCGTCGTCGCGCACGATATTGCGCGGGGCGTAGTGCACGCTGATCGAGTAGGTGGGGCCGGAGAGCAGCTTGGCGCGCGTCTGCTCGTCGCGGCAGCCGGCGAAGGCGACGAGCGCGAGGCCGCATGCGAGCACGTGTCGGACGGCGATGAAAGTGATGGTGCTGTTCCTCATGCGTCATCCGCTCCTGGATACCCGCACCTGGCTAGTCGGCAAGTGGCGCCGATCATGGTCGCCGCCCGCCCGAGTGCAAAGGCGGCATGGCGGCGGGCGCGGCCCCTCCTCACCCTTTCGCCGCCGGGCGACTCCCATCACCACGCCACTCCGCCCCCCGCCACAGCAGCCACCGCATCCGCGACCGCCTCAGCCGTCGCGAGCGACCAGGCGCTTGCGGATCGATAGCAGCTCCTTGCGCCGCGCCGGGCTGGTCGTCGGGTAGGACATGTCGAGCTCCTTGAGCGCGGTGCGCACGATGTGCGAGACGATCAGGCGCGCATTGGCCTTGTCGTCGGCAGGGACCACGTACCACGGCGAATCGCCAGTGGTGGTTTCCTCGAGACAGGCCTCGTAGGCCTTCATATAGTCCTTCCAGTACTGCCGCTCCTCGATGTCGGCGAGGCTGAACTTCCAGTTCTTCTCCGGATCGTCGATGCGGCTGAGGAAGCGCTTGCGCTGCTCATCCTTGGAGAGGTGGAGGAAGAACTTGAGGATGTGCGTGCCGTTGCCGTGGAGATGGCGCTCGATGCCGCGAATCGAATGGAAGCGCTCCTTCCAGATCCCGGCGCCGCCCGGCGGCGTGCCGGCGATGCCCTCGCCGCGCAGGATCTCAGGGTGCACGCGTGCGATCAGCACCTCCTCGTAGTAGGAGCGGTTGAAGATGCCGATCCGCCCGCGCTCAGGCAGGTCGCGGGTGGTGCGCCACAGGAAGTCGTGTTGGAGCTCGGTCGCGCTGGGGTGCTTGAAGCTGAACACCTGGCAGCCTTGCGGGTTGACCCCCGACATCACGTGCTTGATCACGCCGTCCTTGCCGGCGGCGTCCATGGCCTGGAAGATTAGCAGCACGGCATGCGAATTGGCGGCGTAGAGCAGCTGCTGCAGCTCGCTGAGCTGGTGGGCGTGCTCGGCGAGCTGGTGCTGGTAGTCCTCCTGTGAGCGGTAGACCGGCTTGACCCGCGTCGGCCAGCGCTTGAGGTCGACCTGGCTGCCCGCGCGCACGCGGTAGTCCTTGGCATGGATCTTCATCGCCCTCCCTCCGCCGACGCGGTCGCTGCCGCGGCGGCTTGCATGCGTTCGTTGCGCGAACTCAGAAGCCGGTCCTGGTCAGCTCGCCGTCGAGCAGGCGCATGATGCCGCGCGGGTTGGCGTCCTGCAGCTCGGGAGGCAGCCGCTCCGGCGGCGCGTTCTGCAGGCACAGCGGGCGCACGAAGCGCGCAATCGCCGCGCTGCCGACCGAGGTGCTGCGCGCATCGGTGGTCGCCGGGTAGGGGCCGCCGTGGACCATCGCCGGGCACACCTCCACCCCGGTGGGAAAGCCGTTCCACAGCAGGCGCCCGACGCGCTGGGCAAGGAGGTCGGCGAGCACGGCGCTCTGCGCACGGTCTGCCGATGCGGCGTGGATGGTGGCGGTGAGCTGGCCGGGGATGGCGCGCGCCACCGCGGCGAGCTCCTCCAGCGAGGCGCAGACCACCACTAGCGCGCAAGGGCCGAAGACCTCCTCGCGCAGGGCGGCATCAGCAATGAAATCGCGGGCGGCGACGCGCAGCAGCCGCGCACCGGCCTGGGTGCGAGCGGCCACCGGCGCCGGCCCCGCTCGGGCGACCTCAGCCACTCCCGAGCGCGCCGCGAGCGCGGCGGTTCCGGCCTCGTAGCGACGGCGGATGCCGTCATACAGCATGGTGCCGGGCGCGGCAGCGGCGACCAGCTCGCCGGCCTTGGCGAGGAAGGCGTCGAGCTCGCGCGAGGCCAGCGCCACCACCACCCCGGGGTTGGTGCAGAATTGGCCCACCCCCAGCGTCAGGGAGGCAACGAAGCCCTCGGCGATGGCCGGCCCGCGCTCGGCCAGGGCGCCGGCCAGCAGGAACACCGGGTTGATGCTGCCCATCTCGCTGTAGACCGGGATCGGCACCGGGCGGCTGGCGGCGGCGTCGAATATCGCACGCCCGGCCGTGAGCGAACCGGTGAAGCCCACCGCCTGGATCAGCGGATGGCGCACCAGCGCGGTGCTGACCGCCGTGTCGAACGCCTGGATGAGGTTGACCGTGCCCGCCGGCAGCGCGCATTTGTCAAGCGCAGCGCTCATTGCGCGCATCACCAGCTCGGAGGTGCCGGGATGGGCAGGGTGGGCCTTGAGCACCACGGTGCATCCGGCAGCGAGGGCCGCGGCGGCATCGCCGCCGGCGGCGGAGAAGGCGAGCGGGAAATTCGAGGCGCCGTAGACCAGCACCGGGCCGAGCGGCTGCAGCATGCACCGCACATCGGGGCGCGGCAGCGGCTTGCGCTCGGGCTGTGCGCGGTCGATGCGCGCATCGACCCAAGAGCCCTCGCTGACCAGCGCGGCGAAGGCGCGCAGCTGCATGGTGGTGCGCGCGCGCTCGCCGACCAGGCGCGGCAGCGGCAAACCGGTTTCGGCGTGCGCACGCGCGATGAGTTCGTCGCCGAGCGCCTCGATGCCGGCGGCGATGCGCTCGAGCAGGGCGGCGCGCTGAGCGGGGGTGGTGCGGCGGTAGGCGTCGAAGGCGTCCGCGGCGGCGCGCGCGGCGCGCTCGACCTCGGCCAGGGTGGCCTCATGGAAGGGCGGTGCGAGCGGGGTGGCGGTCGAGGGATCGACGGCGGCGAAGGTGGCGGGCGTGGGCGCCGCCGGCGCGCCGGCGATGATGCTGCTTCCGTGCAGGTCCATGGATGCTCCTGGAGGTGCCGCGCGTTCTGGGTGCGGCGAGGGCGCGCTCAGCCGACGATGTTCTCGAGCGTGCCGATGGGGGCTATGGTGATCGCGATGCGGTCGCCGGCGAGCAGGGTGAACTCGTTCGGCGGTACGATGCCGGTGCCGGTCATCAGGAAGCCGCCGTCGGGAAAGCCCATCTCGCGGGTGAGGTATTCGACCAGCTCCGCCGGCTTGCGCTTGAGCTGCGCCAGGGTGGTCGCGCCGTTGAACATCTCCTGCGCGCCGCGGCTGATGACTATGCGAATCTCGGTTTCGGGCGGCAGCATGTCGTCGCTGAGCAGGATGCCGGGGCCGAGTCCGGCGGCCTGATCGTAGCTCTTGGCCTGTGGCAGGTAGAGCGGGTTCTCTCCCTCGATGTCGCGGCTGCTCATGTCGTTGCCGATAGTATAGCCGAAGATGCGGCGCTGGCGGTTGAAGGCCAGGGTCAGCTCAGGCTCGGGCACGTTCCAGCGCGAATCCTTGCGGATGCGCACCGCAGTCCCGGGGCCGGCGATGCGGTGCGGGCTGGACTTGTAGAACAGCTCGGGGCGCGGCGCATCGTAGACCCGGGCATAGAAGTCGCCGCCGCCAGCGGCCTTGGACTCCGCCATACGCGCATCGCGACTGCGGAAGTAGGTCACCCCCGCCGCCCACACCTCCTGGTGCAGGCTCGGCGCCAGCGGCTGGAGCGCACCTTGGAGGCGAGCGGCGCCCGCGACCAGGCGCGTGACCATAGCGAGCGGGTCGTCGTCGTGGAACAGGCTGTCCCAGGAGAAGCCGGGCAGCAGCCAGGACGCGGCGGCATCCTGGACCACGGCGCCGGCGAGGGTGCGGAAGATGATGAGCGGGCGGGACATCGGCACGGACCTTTCGGCAGGGTGCGCGGCAGTAGCGCACCCTAGGTCCCAGGCCGCTGCGCGCAACCTCAGCGCACAGCACTGCGATGATCGATGATCGATGGGCGATGGGCGATGGGCGATGGGCGATGGGCGATGGCGCGGCGCACGGCGCGCGCCGCGCCCAGAGCGGACCGCCGCTCAGCCGGTGGGCAGGCTCACCGGGATGGCGTGGGCGATGACCTCGTTAGTCGCCTTCTTCGCCTTGGCCACGTCATCGCCCGCCGCCGCCACCTCGGCGGTGAAGGTGGTGCCCTGCTTGGTCTGCGCGTCGATCTCGTCGCCGAGGTGCTTGTCGTGGGTGGCGAGGTCGGCTTTGGCCGCCTTGTCCTTGTCGATCCCCGCCTGCAGGTCGGCGAGCGCGGCCTTGGCGTCGTTGAGGTCCTGCTGCGCTTGCTTCTGCGCCTGGATGGTCGCCGTAGACGGGCCCATCGAGCGGCGATTGCTGTACTTGGAGGTCGCCGCCTTGTTGGCGGCATCGAGCTTCTTCTGGTCGTCGTCGACGGTCTTCTGCGCCGCGGTGAGCTTGGTGGTGCGGTCCTTGATGTCGGCATCGAGGTCGTCCGACTTCATCTTGTCGGCGGCCAGGCTCTTCTGGTCGAGGGCGATGCTGGCCTGGATGCGGTCGAGCAGGGTCTTCTTGTCGTTGAGCGTAGTCTCGGCGGCGACCTGCGCTGCATGCGCGGTGACGATGCGCTGCTTGTCGGCGATGCTGTAGATCTTGTCGAGGTAGCGCGCCAGCCCATGGCGGTCGAGGTAGTCGTCCTCCTTCACCCACGCGCTGCCGACTAGGATGTAGCCGAGCTTGGCCAGCAGGACGCGACCGTCCTCGTTCTGGCGGTCGCTCGTCACGGCGGCGATGGCATGGGTCGCCGCCTGGTCGGCGAGCTCGCGTTCGACGCACCAGTGCGCGAGCGCGAGCTGGGCGTCCACGCCGTGCCCGGCCTGGGTGACGCGAGCCTGGTAGGTCTGGGTGAGGTCGAGCACCTCGTCGATGTCGGCGCGCTGGTAGGGGATGTCGGCGGTCGCAGTGCCACTGCGCGAGCGCAGGGACCGGCGCACGGTGACGCTCTGGGCATCCTCCCCCACCAGCAGGCCGAGCACGGTCTCGCCGCTGCGCAGGTGGACCTCGATCCGCCCGCTGTTCGCATCGGAGGCGCACAGAGCAGGGACGCTGATGATGGCGAGCGCGAGCGCGAGCGCGGGAAGGAAAGGACGGCGGAGGCGGAGCGATGGGCGCATACGGGTCTCCAGGGCTCTCCCACGCCGGTATGCGCGGAACCGCCAGAGGTATATGACCGACCACCCCCGTCCCCTATCGGTACATTCGTACCAGGATGGGCCCGCCCGAGCGCTCCCTACGAGCGAGCGGGTCGTGCCCGCAGCGGCGTCAGCCCAGGCGATGGCGCCGGGGGCGTGGGCAGTCGGGCAGAGTCAGGAGGTGCTCGGGCTGCTCGTCGTCGGCCACCGTCTTGATGTACTTGTGGCCATCCGCGCTGGTGACCACCACCAGGTAGAGCCGTTCGCCCGCGCCGGTGCGGGTGTAGAAGCGGTAGCGGTCGTGCTCCAGCAGATCGATGGCGCGCGCGTGCGAGATCTCCCAATTCCAAGAGGGATGGCGACCGCCGCCGAGGAAGCTGATGCGGTCGTAAGCTGCCGACCGCTCCGTCTTCATCACGCAAGTGATTTGCGCTTCCCGGACCATGACCCCCTCCCGGCCCGTTGCTGGGCCTGCAGGCAAACGGCGCTGTGCGCACCGTTCGCCGGCTCTCTCGCTCCCAATCATTATACGCCTGAGGCCGACGTTCTTCACCAGCTGGCAGGGGATGTCTGTACGTTCAGGGACAGTTCCGGCGACGGGGTGGAAGGTACTTTCATCCCCTCCAGTCCCCCTCTAGTCCCCTCTGTAGGAAGATAGAACCATCATCCACAGGTCTCAGGTGGTGCTGTTGTGTGTTAACCTGTGTTTAAATACTTGTTCCGCCCCTATAAGAGCAACGCGGAACAGCAGTTACATCGTTTCTTAGCAGATAGAGCACGCTCAACAGTAGATAGAGCACGTTCTGCGGCGGATAAAGGACGTCGTATTAGCAGATGGAGCACGGCTTTAGCAGATAGAGCACGCCATATCCGATAGAACCTCGCCATAGCGGATAGAACCCAGAACCGGATTTGTAGCGCATGGAGCACGTTTATAGCAGATAAACCCCGGAAACGGCATAGCAGATGAAGGCTATTTTTAGCACATAGACCCTGGCACGCGAGACGCCCACCACTAGCATGCCGCGATGGCGCGCAGGAAGAAACGCGAGGCGCGCGCAGCGGTGGTGACCGAGGCGACACCGGTGCCTGACGGCGAACAGGACGAACTGTACGCGGTCGCCCCGGCGGGCGATGGAACTCCGGCGCGCGACCTCACGGTGGTGCGCCCGGTCGACATCATTGCCCGCCATGAGCGCGCCTTCGACGAGAACGAACTCATCCGCCTGGGTGCACTCGATCCCATCGTGCGCGCCCGCAATGCTGCCGGGCAGATCGCCGCGGTATGGCCGCGCGAGGCCCTGATGGCGCCGATCTGGCACGATGACCGCCAAGCGGTCAAGGTCGAGCACGCCAGCTTCGACTGGTCGCAGCAGGTCGAAGGCGCCTGGCGCTACCGCCGGGTCGAGACCAAGAACAACCGTGGCGCCGAGGGCAAGGGGCTGAACGCGCCGTCCCCCAACCCGCTGGGCCTGCTGCGCCACCTCGACCTCGATGTCGCCATGGCGCTGACCTTCGAGTACATGGTGCGCCAGCGCACCATGATCGCGCTCGACGAGGAGACCCTGCTGCCGTGGTTGGGCTATCGCTACCTCGAGCGTCCGCCCTACGAGGAGCTGCGCGCTTCGGTCGAGCGCATCAAGCACACTGATATCGTGTTCTCCGACATCGACCCCAGCGTGGTGGCCGAGGACCGCAAGAAATCGCAGCTCAACTACTCCTTCCGCATCCTCCAGCAGGCCTCGACCAGCGACGGCACGCGCGGCCAGCCGCTCAGCGCGACGCTGTCCAACGACTGGAAGAAGATGATCGAGGGCTCATCGCCGATGATGCGCCAGGTCTTCGATCTGCGCGGCTATTTCACCCTGGTCCGGCGCATCCGCCACGCCATCGTCGACTCCGGCGACGACACCGCGCCGAAGATCAGCCGCTCGATCTATCTCTTCCTCGCCGCCTGGCGCAAGGATGACGTCACCCGCATCCCGATCTCGTGGCTGCAGATCCGCTTCGCCGAGCGCCAGCGCGTCAAGCAGCGCAACCTCTTCCGCTTCGCCAACCCGTGGAACCGCAACAGCCGGATCTGGCGCTCGCTCGAGCGCATGCTCGCCTTCGGCATCCTGCGCTCGGTCGAGCCCGACCTCTATCGAGAGGACCTCGGCGAGGAGTCGCACCCCTACCTCATGATCGTGTGGGCCAAGCCCGACCAGCTCGACCTCATCCCGCCTCCCAAGGGCGTCTCGCAGCAGTACTGGCTGAAGATCGACCGCTTGAGCGAGAAGGAGCCGATGCCTAAGCTGGAGTACGCGCTGCCGCCCAAGGCGGCGCCGCCCGAGAACGAGCCCAGCCTCGACGCGGGTAACGAGAGCGAGGCGGGTGTTGTGGGGGAGGTCGGCAAGGAGCTGGCGAGCGTGGGCAAGGGGCCGGACCTGCTCGAATGGTTGCGCAGCAAGATCGAGTACGCGCCCGAGGCCCAGGCCAAGGCCCTCGCCGGCGGCTGGACCAAGACCCAGCTCGCGCTGGTCTATCTCTGGCACTACTGGCGGTGGTCGGCGCCCAAGGAGGATCCCACCCGCATCCAGTCGCCCGGCGGCTACGTGCGCCGGGTGATCGAGTCGGGTGGGCGCTCGGGCTGGACCCGGGCCGGGCTGCGCGAGCGCGCCGGAGCGCAGTGGGACGAATTGCGCGGCTGGATCAGTCAGCAGGGCCGGCGTGGCGAAGGGCGCACCATCAGCGCGCTGATCGATCCCGCTGCCGCGCGACCCGCGGCGCCGGGCGCCGCCAAGGCTGGCGCGCCGCCGTCCGACGACGGGCTGCTGGGCGCGGACCAGCCGGCAATGATCAGTCCCGGCGGGCAGAAGGTGCACGAACTGCGCCAGGCCATCCGCGCCCATCTCGGCAAGCAACGCGCGGCGCAGATCGCCGCCCGCGCCCTGGCCCTGGAGCAGGCCATGCCCAAGGCCACCGCCTACGACCGCCTGCTCGCCGCCCTGCGCAAGGTCGCGGGCGACGATGCCGAACTGGTGCTCGAACTGCTCGGCGAGTGAGCGCGGTGCGGCGCGGTGCGCCGTCGTGTCACGGTGCGGGCGAGCGCATCACGGATGGCGCAGGAAGAAGAGCATGGGATCCTTCTCCTCCCATTCATCCAGCGGATCGGCGATCACTACGATGTTGCGGCGGTGCAGGCCCGACGCCTGGTTGTCCATCACCTGCGCCACCCCGCGTGCGCGGTCGAGCCAGACGTGGAACAGATAGACATGGCTGGTTTCCGGCGGCGCGGAGGGATTGATCGCCCGATGCGTCGGATGGGACGCGGCGAAGACCACATCCCCCGGCTGCAGGGCGGCGGCATCGGTGAGGCAGGTCCAGCCTTGGTCCTGCATCAGCCAGGCGCTGAAGGGGACGGTCTGAATGCGGATGTTCTGCAAGGTAGTGGTGGTGCGCGGCACCTCGAGCAGCCCGCTCAGGCGCCAGGCGGTCACCTCGAAGGCGACGCAGGCGTTCCTGGTGCTGCAAAAGCCGTTCTGCATGACCGCCTGGGAGACCTGCTCGTAGTGCCCAGGGGCGGTGAACCAGGCGTCGAAACGGGCATTGAGGAAATCACCGGAATAGACCGGCGCCGGCCCCGGGGCGGACGCGGGCGCCGGCGTCTCCGCGCGGGTGGTCCGCTCGCATCCGGCCAGTGTCAGCAGGAGCACGGCGGCGACGGCAGGCGGCAGCGCCGGCACCGCCCGGAGACGGGCTGGCGTCGGTACTGCGGCAGCGTCCCGGAGGGGAGCGCAGGCCAAGCGCTGGCGGGTTGGAACTGCCCACATCGGAGCAGGGATGGTGGTGGATGGTCTCGCCGATTGCAATCGGCGGACGGCGCCCGGGCGCATGCTGACCGGATCGCGGACGTCCGGTACGCCGGGCCGCGCTGGCGATGCGGATGCGCCACCGCCGGCCATGAGCAGGACGGATAGAATTGATAAGCGTACCGCCTCGGCACGGTCATCGCCGCCCCGACACGCGGCATCTTCCCCCAAGCGGTCGACCGCGCGACGCGACCTGTAGGATCGGCTCAGCGGGCTGGATGAGACCTTACAGGAAGTGCGGGGAAACTCATGGCCATGGCCGAGCATTAACGAATGAGCCGGGCAAGGAAACTTCGATTCGATCAACGAGCTTGCCTATCACAGCCTCAAGTTGCCCAAAGCCGTGGCACTCCCACTTGTAGCCAACCGCAGGGTCGTTGCTGTTCAACGGTAATGCTCCGGTGAGGCGGAGAGGACAGGTTGAGGCGCTGTCTTTAATGCCTGGTGAAGGCGTACCCATTTGGACACCCTCACCCCCAATGCCACGATGCGCATCGAACTCGACCTCACCCGCCGCCAGCTTGATGACATCAAGCGCTACCTGGCCGATCAGGTCGGCGCACTTGCCACCAGAGACGAACGCATGCGGACGCTCCTGCGCCGCGAATTCGCCCACTCCGGCGTGCGGCTTTGCGCCGGTACCCTCTCCATTCCGGAAATCCTCACCGCCCTGCGCGAACAGGAGGCGGACGTCGACTTGGCGCCCGATGCCTCACCAGGGGACACCGGCGGGCTGGTCGCCCCAGATCAGGCGTCGAACGCCGCCAACTCCCAGGAGCAGCCTGCCGGTGGCGCACCCGTGGCTCCTGCTCCAGGCCAGGGCCGCCGCCCCCCTCCCCCCACGGCGGGCGGGCGCAAGCCGCTGCGCGCGTCCGCACAATGTCACGACCACAGGTCGGGACACCCTATTCCTCCGTCCGCCGCCGCCGATGCAACTTTGCCAGCGTCAGCATCAACGCCATGAGCAGAGCGCCGATTCCCGAGCCGATACCGCATTTCCCTGAACTGGTGCTCGGTGGCAGTGCCAATCCGGATCCGGATGCCTCCGTAACGGTTAATGTTGCCGGATTCGAGGTCGCCGTCCCTGCGTTGTTGTTCACAATACATCGATAGGTCGCACCGTTATCGCCGATCACCGTCGCCGGAGTCGTATAGGTCGCCGACGTCGCACCGCTGATGTTCGCACCATTCCTCTGCCACTGGAAGGTCGGCGGCGGCGAACTGCTGGCAGCGAGAGTGAAGGTAGCACCTTGGCCGACCGTCACGCTGAGGCTTAACGGCTGCCTGGTGATGGTCGGAGCAACGGGCTCGGCGCCAATGACGATAGTGAAGGTCTGTATGGCGTTAGGCGGCGTCCCGTTCGACGCGTTAAGTGTGATCGGGCCGAAGGTGCCGGTCGAAGTCGGGGTGCCGGATAATTTCGAACCTGACAGGGTCAACCAAGTCGGATTGCCGCTCACGCTCAGGGTTGCGGTCGGCGAACCGGTGGTCGTAATCATGTAGGCATAGGCGCTACCCACGGCACCGACACCGGGAGGCGTGCTGGTGAAGGCCGGCCCCACGCCGGCGCCGCCTTGAGCCCCGCCCAGTGAGGTCACACTCTCCGCCGGCAGGGTCAGAATGATGGTGTTCGGCGAGACCGGTGTAATGGGCGCCAGGGCTAGCCAATAGGCGGCGCTGGTGGATTGTTCGCCCTGCACCCGCAAGTCGACGGTCAGGCCGCCGCCGAGGTTCAGGGTCACGGTCACCGGCACGCTGTTGTTGTTGATCAGGATGGCTGCCCACGTTCCGCGGGTGGTATCACGGAAGACAGAGGCCTGGACCAGCGCCGAATTGCTCGTCGCACTTAGGCGTACCGCACCGGGCTTGATCCAGTGTGCATAGTGGCCGATCGCGTAGCCCATGCCGGTTATGCTCCAGGTTTGCGCCGCCTGTGCGTAGGTCACCACCATGTCCTCCTCACCGGACTCGTAGGCCTGGAACATACCCCAATAGGAGGAGATGTCCGCGTACTCCATCTCGTCGTGAATGTGGATGGCCCGGCCACGCAGTGTGTCCCAGCGGTTTGCCTGCCCGTGGCTCACTTCGGTCATCCAGGTCTGCATGCCGTAGGTCTTGGCCAAGTCCCGGATCTGGTTGCGCACCATGATACGGCTGGCCACCGGCAAACCGTTGCCGCTGGTGCTGAGGATGTTGCTGATCTGCGAGTATGTAGAGCCGTAGGGATAGGTGTGATAGGAGATGGCGCCGACATATTGCCGGGCGACAGGATCTGAGAGAATGGCCTGAGCCGCGGCCAAGGACCCATCCTCGGTCTCCTCGCTGCTTATCGCCAATTTGATTTTAGCGAAGCCCTCGCTTCGGAAGCGAGCGCCAGCGCTCTTGACAAGATCGGTCATCGCCTGCCCGGTGCTGACTCCCTTTGGATACGGCAGGAGCTCGCAATTGCCGGATGTCGGCTCGTTGAAGAGTTGGCACCAGTTGGTGGAGATGCCGTAGAGGTTGCGCCAGCGGACGTGCACGGCCAGTACGTTCTCAGCCGCCTCTGCCAGGTACAGGTTGTAGTCGTTCTGGCCGATGGCGCCCAACCACTTGTCGCCCCAACGTGTGCTGACGGCACCGCGCAGCAACGGATTGGTAAAGCCCTTGGGGTTGGCGAGGTCGTACCAGGCGCTCTTCTGGTAGTCGCTGCGCCACCAGTTGAAGTTCGCCCAATTGAAGGTGCTGGGATCGTTATCGTCGTTCGATCCGTTGCCAAAGGAATTGGCGGTCGCTCCTTCGTAGGTCTGGCAATGGAGATCCCCCATGGTGAGGCCGATCTGGCTGTAGATGGCGTCGACGATCTGAGGCCGCATCGCCCCGATGTGGTCCACCCCTCCATCGTCCAATGACAAGGTGCTGGCGCTGAAACCTTCCCAGATCTGGTGGGTGGTGCCGGAATCCACTTTCACTGTGCAGTCAGCGGTGTAGCCGTCGGTCCAGACCACGGCGAGGAGAGCACCGAGGAGGGACAAAGGGTATCGGAGCAGGGATGATCTCATTGGGGGTTCATCCACTGATGTCCGGTCAGAGCCGAGACGTTACAAGATGCTAGCTAGCCGCTGCGTCCCGCTTCTAAAGTCGTTGACCACCAGGGCCAATGGTCAGGCGTAGGATGGGGCGTTGGCCGCGTCCTCGTCGTTCACACGTCGGTGCAATCAGCGCGCTTATCACGGAAGTACCCCAAGGGACTCAGCTGAGGACATGGGTGCACGTCGGCAGATTCCTTCTAAAATCGATCTCTGGTCGCGCCTTGCGGGTTACGGGCACTTCCCACCTTCGTCCTTTC
>JAYVMM010000659.1:0-2767 GCA_043758975.1 Planctomycetota bacterium
CTGTTCTATGTGCTGTTCGCAGATCACATCGAAGCCCGCCGCTGCACTGGCGCGTTGGAATTGATCGGCAGCCAGAAGATCATTCTGCCGGAACAGATCGCGGCGCTCCTGGCCAAGCAAGCGGTTACACCCCGCTGGATCGTAGACGATGGCAAACCGCTGGGCGACCGGGCGGCGATGTCATGTGCAGTGACCACCGCCAGTGGGCTGACCGTGCAGCTTTTCATCCCGCCCGCGCGCCAGGCCTTCTCCCTCCACATCCCCGCCTTTGCGCCGATCGGTCAATCCATGGGCGCAGTGACAATTGGCAGGAAGATCGGCAACCAGTACGACCTCGGTCGATTAGTCGCGGGAATGCCCTGGACCTTCGCCTTGCCAGCGGCGATCTCCTGTGAAGTGGTGGCAGGACCGCCCGGCCTGAAGCTCAACGGCGGAGCTCTGGACTGGACGCCGCAAGCCGGTGATTGTGGATTGCACGAGATCCGCCTGAGCGCCAAAAGCGGTAGTGCGACCTCGTTTATGCAGTGCTATTGCGAGGTGGTCAGCGACGCCTTCGCGCATGCGGCCGCCGCATCCGGCCTGTCGCTCAGCGAAGCCGGTCTGGTGCATCTCGATGGCGAGGTGCTGTCGCTGAGCCGGGGCGAGCAGGGCAAGGGGGTGGTCGCCTGTACCGCCAAGACATGCTACCTGCTTTCGGACAATGGCTTGGCCATCATCGCGAAAATCCCGATTGCGACCAGCTATCAGCGCGTCGTCCAGCGCGGCGACCGCCTCATCGGCTTGGCCAAGGATGTCGTCAATATCATGGACCTTTCCGGGACCATCACGGCGTCGGTCAAGCTGCAGGGTCCTGGTCTGGACCTGGCTCTGCTACCTGACAGCCATCGCAGCCTGGTTGCGGTCGCCAGCCTGCAGGAATATGGTGAAGTCTCCATGCACCGGCTGGTCGAAGTGGACGAGGCCAATGGCACACTGCGCCAGCTGCCGGGTGTCTATGGCGGACTTATCGCCGTGGATGGTTCAGGTTCGCATATCTACACCTGGATCTGCGCGAGCTATTGGGGGGAATTCGGCACCTGGGTGGATCGCTTAACCAACGAAACCTTGACTCTAGTGGTCAATGCCAACAAATGCTACTTGGCGCGCTGGAGCCAGAGTGCGGGCTCCTTCAAGGCCGTCGCCGTCGATAACGACCCGGGGGCTGTCGGCATCCGTCTGGTGAATGCGCCCGATGGTTCCGAGCTGGCCTTCCTGCCAGAACAGCCGAGCAGTGCCGATATCGCGAAAACCTCGGCAAAGGTATATTCCCCGATCAATTTCCGCGATGCGGCCTTTGCTTACTCCATGGATGGAAAGGGTCCGATCGATCTCGACTACCAGCCGCACGGACGTCTGGTCGCCGCGACCAACGGCAAAGCACTGGCGCTTTTCCGTCAGCATTCTCCCTCGCCGATCACGGCGCACGGGCCGATGTTTCCGCTGGCAATCAATCGCTTTGTCAGAGTGCAGTTCACCCCTGATGGAAGCGGTTTGCTGGTCGTCTACCGCGAAGCGGATTCATCCTGGGTAATGCGCACCATCGATATCGCGCGCTTCGCGGCATTGGCCACAGCCAAATGACCATCCCGGGCATCTTGCCGGGTGCCTGCCTGATGATGACGTCGGTGGTATTGGCCATAGCCACCGCTGCCGACGGCGTCCTGCCCGCGTCCCTGGTCAGGGACCTGCGCGCAGCCACGGTGCGGGTCGAGGTCCATGCGGGCAATTTCGTCCTCTACAATAGCGGGACCGTGCTGCGCCGTCGCGACAAAGGGGTGTTGATCGCGACCACATCGGATCAGGTCGCAGAGTCGAGCGGCGATATCACCGTCTGGTACGAAGATGGCTCTTCCCACGGTCACAGGTTGCCGGCTGCCATCGTCGCCTGCGATACCGATATGGGTGTGACCCTGCTCCAGGTCGACGGCTTGAATCTCCCGGGCCAGCAGGCGATAGCGGGAATCGAGGGGATTCGCGAGACGACTCCGGTGGTACTAGGCGGCTATGCCAACATCTTGCCCGATCCGCTGGAGCCGGCCCTGATCCGCTCCGCGACGATCTCGAGCCTGCGCGAGAACGAGGACGGGGCATTGGCAGTGCTTCAAATCGATGCCGTCGTGCTGCCGGCCATGGTGGGCGGGCCGGTCGTCGATGATCAGGGGCGTCTGCTCGGCATGATCCTGAACGCGAGCGCCAATGCGGGCATCGCTTTCGCCTTGCCGGCGACTGCCCTCGCCGCCGCCCAGGGTGCCCACCTGCGACGCACCCTGATCGAACCAGCGCCGAACGAGGCGCGCATGCTCCAGTCCACCACCATCATCTACGATCCCTTCCACCTGGTTCGTTCCGCCACGCTGTTGATCGGCCCGCTGAGGCAGGGAGAGAAGGCGCGCTGCGGGTCCAACGGGAAATGGCCGGCCCTGATCGACCATCCGCGTGAGGTGGCGCTGGAGCTCAAGGGCAGCTCGGCCCGCGGTCAATTTGCGCTCAGCGACCAGGAAGCCACCGCAGCCATGCACCAGCTGCAATTGTCCCTCACCTCCGGAACGGTCATCCTGGCCAAGCCCGAGGCGATCCAGCTGGGGCGGGGGCCTCGTCATGCGATCACACTTCCCGCTACCGAGGGGGGCGGCGTAAACGTCGCTGATGGCAAGGTGACTCAGCCCACCGCATTCCTTGAGGCCATCGATGCGCCGCTGCTGGGTGCCAAGCACGCCCTCGGCGAACT
>JAYVMM010000660.1:0-3230 GCA_043758975.1 Planctomycetota bacterium
CCGTGTCGCCAGTTAAATATTGCGGTGGGAGAAAATGATCAAAACGAGTTGTCGCGCGCGGTGGACATTCGGCGATACGGTCGGGGCGATAGCTTACAGATGCGACGGAAAAATTAGGGGAATATTGGACAATCGGATACAATAGCGAAGGCGACGAGATCCTTTTCCGTGCAAAAAGCAGGATTCTTACTTCAAGCTCCGCGTACAATTTCGGCCCAGGAGAAAGAGAATTCGATCTTTCCTTCTCACTCAGGGTGGGTGGGCTGCAAGACCACGAGAGCTTTAATCGGGAGCGGGCGGATATCGATAGGTTGATGGCGTTAGCGCGCGAGAAATTGAAGGGAATACCAACTGAGAATTTGCCGGGTCCCGATCTGCATTATTTGCCGCGATCTGCCGACGAATGGGATCGTGTCATTGCGTATGAGCGATTGCTGAAGCGAAGGGATCGTCTTCCAAGGCTCATTTACGGCCATGATCTGCTCATTCGCTCTTCTGGCACGTATCCTTTCGAACCGTCCAAGTCGGATAAGCTTGCGTTGGATGTGAAATTGAAAATGGACGAATTCTTCGCGGGGATGGTGATTATCAAATAATCACCAGGTGGAATCTCGGCCATCAGCGTGATCAGTTCCTGTCACTTATCGCCGATGCAGTAGAGGAAGCACGGTGAACGGTAGTACATGCGGCTGCCCTCGAAGACCGGGGTGGACAGGTTCTGGGTCGGGTTCTTGCCGTCGGTGGACTCCTCGATGGTGTTGTGCGCCACCTCCTGGTAGGTCCGCCCCGGGCGGATGACCACGGTGGTGCCCTGGTTGTCCATCAGGTAGATGCTTTTCCCCGCCAGGGCCGGGCTGGCGCTGGCGCCGCCCCAGCTCCAGTACTCGGTGCGCGCCTTCATCGGCAGCAGCTTGCGGTAGACTGTATCGCCGGTGGCGGCGTCGTTGACGATGATGCCGCCGGACTCGGTCAGGCGGTAGACCAGGCCATCGACGCAGAGCGGCGAAGCGGTGTAGCTCTGGTTGAAATTGGTCTCCTTCTCACCCAGGTCGACCGCCCAATCGGTCTTGAAGGTGAAGGCCGGCTGCAGCTTGTCGCCGTTCATGCCGGCGGGGATCTTGTAGGCCTTGAAGCCGACGTCGGCCTTGTAGCCGCCGTGGGCATAGATCATGCCGCCCTCGACGATCGGCGTGGGGATGGCATCGTCGAAGGCGGCGCCGCCCCAGATCGCCTTGCCGTCGCTCAGGCGGGCGAAGGTACCGTTCTGCGATCCCACCACGTACTCGCCGCCGGCCTTGATCACGAAGGGCGAACCGTAGGTGTTGCGCGGCTGGCAGGGCACCGACCACAGCGGCTTGCCGGTGGCGGTGTCCATGCTGCGCAGTTCATTGGCCCACACCACCAGCTGGTTGCCGCACAGCACCGGGCTGGCGAAATTGCCATGCTCGGCGCCGTTGAACTTGCCGATGGCGATCCACAGCCGCTTGCCGTCGAGATCGTAGCAGCAGGTCACGCCATTGGCGAAGAAGGCGTAGACATGCTTGCCGTCGCTCACCGGCGTCATCGCGGCGAAGCCGTAGATCGACGCGCCCGGGCCCCAGTACTGCCAGTCCGGCTTCTTGACGATGGCGAGGGTCTCCTTGGCGATCTGCTTCTCGAGGTCGCGCTTGCGCGCCTGAGCCCCGGCGGGTTCGCGGTAGACGGCAGTCAGCGCGCTGCCGGCCTGGGCATTGAGCTCCTCGACGGTTTCGACATCGGCCTTGGCCAGCTGCGGCGTCAGCGGTATGAGCTTCTCGTCATAGGCGGGCTCGGCCTTGCGCTGCTCGTCGCTGAGCGCCTCAAATGCATGGTTGGAGCGGATCCACAGGATGCGCCCAGTGCGCTTGTCGAGGCAGGTGATGTCGGCGGGTTCGGTGGCGAGGAAGATGCGCTCACCGACGATGATCGGGCTGGATGCGCCCTTGCCGGCATTGGGCAGGGGGATGGCCCACAGGATGCCGGTGGACTGGTAGCCGGCGCCACCATGGGTGCGGCTCCAGCTGGTGGGCGGATTGGCGGCGGGAAAGCGCCCGCTGCCATCGGCCCGCCATCCGTAGGGGAGTTCCGGCGATGGCATATGGCCAGGATCGCCCAGCGGCGCATGGGCATCGGCCTTGGCCGGCTTGCCACCGGCTTCGGCGGCGACCACCAGTCCGGCGCCGCCGATAACCGCAATGGTGGAGGAGACCAGGACAGCGGATTTGACCAGGGCGGCGAGCTTCATGGCGTGGCATCCTTTGACGGCGAGCAGGGCCGCCGGGGTGGCGGCGGTTCCGGTGGCGGCGAAGGCGCTGGCGGCCTTGGCGGTCGCCAGCGCGAAGTCACCGGGGACCTCGACCGCCTGCAGGCTGCCGAGCCCACTGAGCAGGGTCGCGCTGGTCAGCGCCACCCCGCGGCGCCCAAGTAGCACACGCAGCCGTTCGCGTCCGCGCTGGAGCCAGGATCCGACCGTGGCCACCGGCGTGCGGGAGCGGGCGCTGATCTCATTGAGCGTGCATCCTTCGAGGTGGAACTGCACGATCGCTGAACGCTCGCGCTCAGGGAGCTGGCACAGCGCGGCATCGAGCTCGTCGCTTAGAGCGTTGTGGGGCTCTGGGCGGGGCATGGCGGCGGCCTCCCGGTGATGGCGTTGGCGGATGCGGTGGGCCTTCACGGCATTGAGCGCGACGTTGGTCGCCACCCGGTGGAGCCAGCTCGTCAGTCCGCGAGCCGGGTCGATGGTGGCGTTCCTGGTCGCCAGGATGAAGAACACCGACTGGGCGGCCTCCTCGGCATCGTGACTGTCGGCGAGCACCCGGCGGCAGGCCCCCAGCACCAGGGCCTGATGGCGTTCGACCAGCATGGTGAAGGCGGCCTCGTCGCGGGTGGCGGCGAAGCGGAGCAGCAGATCCTGATCGGTGTCAGTCATGGCTCACTCTGGTATACACCCCCGCCCGCCCTGATTATGCAGCACCTTGCCGGACCCCGCCTGCCGCTGGCGGGGCGGGCAGCGACGGATCGCCCCCCAGCCATCCCGCCTATCGGTAAGCGTAGCTTCAGCAATTAGTTGTGCCGTTTACCATGGGCGCCGGACGCGCCGGTTCCGCTCGCCACGTGGTGAGCGGGTTACCTGAGCCGGGTGGACATGGTCCAGGCGCTCGGCGCCAAGGCCGGAGCGCGCTCTCCGATCAGCGCCCGGGCCGCAGCAGCCT
>JAYVMM010000661.1:0-6578 GCA_043758975.1 Planctomycetota bacterium
GGTGCCGACCTCGCGCGCCACGCGCGTCACCTCGGAGGCGAACGAGCTGAGCTGGTCGACCATGGTGTTGATGGTGTCCTTGAGCTCGAGGATCTCGCCCTTGACGTCGACGGTGATCTTCTTGGAGAGGTCGCCGTTGGCGACCGCCTTGGTCACATCGGCGATGTTGCGCACCTGGCCGGTGAGATTGCCGGCCATGAAGTTGACGTTGTCGGTGAGGTCCTTCCAGGTGCCGGCGACGCCGCGCACGTCAGCCTGGCCGCCGAGTTTACCCTCGGTGCCGACCTCGCGCGCCACGCGCGTCACCTCGGAAGCGAAGGAGTTGAGCTGGTCGACCATGGTGTTGATGGTGTTCTTCAGCTCGAGGATCTCACCCTTGACGTCGACGGTGATCTTCTTGGAGAGGTCGCCGTTGGCGATCGCGGTGGCGACGTCGGCGATATTGCGCACCTGGCCGGTGAGGTTGCCGGCCATCGAATTGACGTTGTCGGTGAGGTCCTTCCAGGTGCCGGCCACGCCACGCACCTGGGCCTGGCCGCCGAGCTTGCCCTCGGTGCCGACCTCGCGCGCCACGCGCGTCACCTCGGAAGCGAAGGAGTTGAGCTGGTCGACCATGGTGTTGATGGTGTTCTTCAGTTCGAGGATCTCGCCCTTGACGTCGACCGTGATCTTCTTCGAGAGGTCGCCATTGGCGACCGCGGTGGTCACCTTGGCGATGTTGCGCACTTGGCTGGTGAGGTTGGAGGCCATCAGATTGACGTTGTCGGTGAGGTCCTTCCAGGTCCCCGCCACGCCGCCGACCTTGGCCTGGCCGCCGAGCTTGCCCTCGGTGCCGACCTCGCGCGCCACGCGCGTCACCTCCGAGGCGAATGAACCGAGCTGGCTGACCATGGTGTTGACGGTCTTGGCGGTGCGCAGGAATTCACCTTCGAGAGGACGCCCTTCGATCTCCAGGGCCATGTTCTGCGACAGGTCGCCCTTGGCCACCGCACCGATCACGCGCGCGGTCTCAGAGATCGGGTGGACCATGTCGTCGATCAGAGTGTTGACCGAATTGATCGAGGCCGCCCACGCGCCGGTGGCGGCGCCGAGCGAGGCGCGCTGGCCGAGCTTGCCGCTCTTGCCGACCGACTTGCCCAGGCGCGCAAGTTCGGCGGCCATGCGCTGGTTCTGCTCGATGACCTCGTTGAATGCGTCGGCGATCTTGCCATCGACGCCCAACCAGTCGTCGGGCAGGCGGGCCGAGAAATCGCCTCGTTTGAATGCGAGCAGGGCCTTGAGCAGGCTGCGTCGGTCAAGGGAGGCCGGAACTGAGGGGGTGCTGGGGGGCATGGGAGACTCTCCGCTCGGGCTCGGTGGGGCGCGCAGTGCACAGCGGACTACCTGCCCCCGCGGGGGGCAGGCGTTGCGCGGCAGGCAGGCGCGGTTCAACGGGCAGGCGATTGCTGGTCGATGTTCGCCCGCGGGGGCGAATTCCTAGAAGGATGCGTAGCGACCTTTACCTTAACAGGCGCGAAGAGCTCTTACAGGGCGGATCACCACTGCATTTTGCACGGAATCGCCATCGGCGATGGGGCTCGGCCCGGCCCGCGTGCCCGCACTCGACTCGCTATTTCGTGTTCTGAGCGCCGATGGTGTCGTAGCACAGCTTCCTGATCGAGCGGGCGACATCGAGCAGGCCGGCGAAGGAATTCGGCTTGGTAATGACCGCCACCGCGCCGAGGGCGAGGCAGCGGGCATGATCCACCGCCTGAGATGACGTAGTCAATACCGCAATGGGCACTTTGCAGCGGGGGACACAGGCGCGCGCCTTCTCGAGGAATTGCACGCCATTGAGCCGGGGCATATTCAAATCGATGATCACCAGAGATAGCTTGCTGCCGGCCTCTTCCAGGATGGCCGCCATCCCAGCATAGGGATCGGTCAACCCGACACAGGACAGCGAACCGCCAACCGCCTCGTCGAGAGCCATTTGAAGCAGCTCGATATCACGTGGATTATCGTCAATATATAGGATATTGCAGGGATGAGGGTCGGACATCGCGGTGGGCCTTCGGCCATCCTTCACATGGCGGTTGCCAAGCGACTAGATGCCATCGACCGCCCATTGCAATGAGCGAATGCCCGCACTTGCGCTGGTGGCGAAACCGAGCGCCATCCGCCGCAGTGCGGCAGCCAAGCGCGACGGGGCGCGATGGCGGCCATCCTCGGACGAACGTAAACTTGGATGTCTTCGGATTCTGGACAAATGCAGGAGGTTGGATCAGGAATCGTGCATTTCGCACGCAAGCGGTAGGAGCACCATCCTCGAGCATGCGGGACGGCCCCAAGCGCTGCAGCTGCAGGCGCGGCGATTGGCATGACGTTCGCGTGGATCTTTCCACGTGCGGAACGCAGCGGGCGAGAAGCGGGGCTCGTCTCAGCTAGTTTCTCCATCGCCTACCGCCAGCTTCGCCCTCGGCAGCTCAGATCAGCCACGCGACCTCGATGGCGCCCTTCGCCCTTCGCCCTTCGCCCTTCGCCCTTCGCCCTTCGCCCTGGGGCCGGTGCATAGACCCTTCCATTCGCAGTGCCCACGGCTGCGACCAGAGCGCGAGGAGCACCGGCCATGATCGCGAGCGAAGCCGGAGTCCAGGACGGCGCCCAGGACGGCGCCCAGGGCAGCGCATCAGCTCCCCATGTCCTGATCGTCGACGATGAACCGGGCGACATCGAGCTCATGCGCATCGCCTTCGAGATGTGCCAGATTCCGGTCTGCATAGTGGCTGCCGCCGACGGGGCACAGGCGATGGAGCTGTTGCGCCAGTCAATCTCCAGCCGGCAGGAACCGGAACTCGTGGTGCTCGATCTGAATATGCCGCGCATGGATGGATGGGCCGTGATCGCGGCGCTACGCGCGATCGGACTGACCGAGCGCATCCCGGTCATCGTGCTGTCAACCTCGCGCCACCGCGAGGACATGGAGCGCTGCCTCAAGGCCGGGGCCAGCGCCTTCTTCTCCAAGCCCGACGATCTCGGGCAGCTGCTCACCCTGACCAGGACGCTCTCCACCTATTTCCGCAACCCCTAGAACCTGGGGCAGGCCGCGAGCGGCGGGGCGACGGCGGCTTTGGCCCTAAAGACCCAGCCTTTGCCGTTTGCGCCACAAGGTTGACGGCTCGATTTCCAGGATGCGCGCCGCCTCCTCGAAGGTGTCTGTGCGCGACAACACCTTGCGGATGTGCTCGGCCTCGATCGCCTCGAGCGAGCAGTCACCGCCCAGCGTCGGGCCCGCCACCGCTTGGCCGCGGATGCGCGGCGAAAATGCCGCCGGTTCGATCACCGACGACGGACACAGCACGGTGATGCGCTGGAGCTCGTTGCGCAGCTCACGCACGTTTCCCGGCCACGGATAGGAGAGCAGCAGCTCCTTCGCGGCGTTCGACAAGGTGCGCGTTGCCGAGGAGGTCGCCGTGGCGAAGTAGCTGAGCATGCTCTGTGCGAGCAGGATGATGTCTTCCTTGCGTTCGCGCAGGGGTGGGATGTGGATCTCCACCACGTTGAGCCGGTAGAGCAGGTCTTCGCGGAAGCGGCCTTGGACGATGAGCTCTTCGAGGTCGCGGTTGGTCGCACCGACGATGCGCACGTCGGATTGGCGGGTGACGGTGTCGCCCAGGCGCTCATAGCGCTGCTCCTGGAGGAAGCGCAGCAGCTTGGCCTGCACCGCTTGGCTGAGATCTCCCAGCTCATCGAGGAACAGGGTGCCACCTTCGGCCACCGCGACTTTCCCCTTCTGGTCGGCGACCGCCCCGGTGAAGGCGCCCTTGACGTGGCCGAAGAGGTCGCTCATGAGCAGCTCATCGGACAGCGATGGGCAGTTCACCGTCACGAAAGGTCCCTCCTTGCGCGCGCTCTGCCGATGCATCAGTTCCGCGAAGACGCTCTTGCCGGTGCCGTTTTCACCGCGCAGCAGCAGCGGGACATCAGACTGGGCCACGCGCATGATCAGGTCGAGCGCATGGCGCATCGCCGGCGACTCCGAATTGGTGTCGCAGATCAGGCGCCCGGCCTTCTGCTCGAAGGTGCTGAGGTTGCGCGCCACGCGCAGGGTCTCATGCGCCTTCGCCACCAATTCGCGTACCTGGGACTGGGTGAAGGGTTTGGGCAGGTAGTCGCTCGCCCCGGCGCGCATGGCTTGGACTGCGGTCTCGAAGGATGCGAAGGCGGTGATGATGACGATCTGGAGGTTGGGGCTGATCGCGAGCAGCTGCGGAACCAGCTCCAGGCCATCGAAACCGCCGATGCGCAGATCGCAGAATGCCAGATCGTACACTTGAGTGCGCAAGTAGGACATCGCCGCTTCCGGGGTGCTGGCGACATCGACGTGGCTGCCCAGGCGCTGCAGATCGGACATCATATGCGAGCAGAGCAGGCGGTCATCGTCGACCACCAGGATGCGCGGCTTGGAGGAGGAGCGCTGAACTTTATCTTCAGCTTCGGTTGCCGGAGAAGTGCTGGCGGCGTTCATACGATGGACTCCCAGTTCGTTGATGAGCGCGGATGCGACCGCAGGGCGATGGCGGCGGATCGCTGATCGGGGCGGCACGACTGCGGCGGCAGAAGCCCTTGTGCCGTAGATGGGAACGCTGAAATCATATCTTCATCCAACCGGGGGGTATGATGCTTTACGCAGCGTTCCACCGCTGCCACCATGATATCTAACGAAGGCGGTCCGGCAAAGCCAATGACGATTCCATTGCAATTTGCAGGAAGCTATAACCGCCAGCCATGAGCGCGGCAGCCAAGCGGAACCAGGACCGACTTACAGCTGAAAGGAGAGCGACACTGTCGTCCCGCCTGGCGAAGAGACGGCGATCCAGGCGCGTCCGCCATGACCCTCGGCGACTGCGCGGCACAGGGCAAGGCCGAGGCCGGTGCCGAACGGCGGGCGGCGACCGCCGACGGCGAACAGGCGGAATAGCCGCGCGTGATCTGCCTGGGGAATGCCAATGCCGGAATCGCTCACCGAGAGTACCGCGCCGTTGGCTCCGGTGGCGACGGATATGCGTGCGTGGCCGGGAGCGCCGGGATGCGCGAAGCGCTCCGCATTGAACAGCAGCTCGCGCAGTGCGCGCGCGACTTGGCGCGGATCGCAGCGCACCTCGCCATCTCCGCAGTCGATGGCGAGCGCCGGCGGCGGCAGATCGACCAGAGCCTGCACGAGGAGCGAGCGTAGCGGCACTGGCGCGGGGGCGGGCTGGGGCCGACCGAGCCGGGCGTAGTCGGAGAGCGCCTGCAGGCGCTGGCGGACCAGCTGCAGGGAGGCGGTCAGGCTGGCGCAGCTGTCGGCGGCGCGCGGCGTCAGCGGATCGCGTTCGATAAGGCTGACCTGCATCGATGACATGCGTACCGGCTCGACGGCATCATGCGACAAGGCGTTGCCCAGTTCGCAAAGCGCATTCCAGGAGCGATCGTCGCCCGGCGGGCGGGCGCTGGTCGGAACGTCGAGCGGCAGAACCAGCAGCATGAGCGTGCCCGATGGCCCGCCATGGCAATGGACCAGGGCGGTGAATTCGCGTTCGCGCGCGCTGCGGAATCGGCGCTGGTAGCTGGCTGCGGATGCACCGTCCTGGATGCGCTGCCACGCAGCCAGTTCGGCATCGAGATCGAGGGGGTGGCCGAAGCGCTCATAGGACCAGCTGCGCAGAGTGTCCTCGTCCGTCTCGAGTAGACGGCAGAATGCTCCGTTCGCTGCCGTATAGCGTCCGTTGGCACCCAGCTCGGCGAGGGCGATGGTGCCGGAATTCCACACCCGCGACCACCATCCTGCACCATCACCCGAGTTGGCAGTCATGGTGGGCATTGTGGACGCTGACGTACTCGGCGCCACTGGGCCTTCGCCGAGCCTACGTGAGGACCACGGCGCAGGTCGGGCCGCACACCGGAGGTCCGGCCTGCTTAACCGCTGGGCCGGAACTGCTGGACGAGCCCGCCATTGCGGATCCACGGCTGCGTCGGTCTCTGACTCCTGGGATCCATCAGATAATTCGTCCTGATCTTTCTCCCCGTTTCCGAGCGCAAAGAGTCTCGTTTCGACGTGTCGGCCAGCCCGGAACCACCGAACCCGCCTAACGGCGGGTTGCGGATGCGCATCGTGTCCTGTTGAAATAAAACGCGCAGGTCACCGTCCCGTCTGCCAATCGCCATGACCATGTGGACCCGATGTTGCCGATTGCAGGACGAGCACGCTGCACCCCACCGTCGCACGGGCACCACGTCGAGAAGCGTGGCGTTGGCACGCTATCCGCTCTCCCTCGCACTGCCGCCGCCTGCGGGCGAGGCCATCAACGGACAGGAGACCCGGACATGCGCTATCGTTATATCGCCTGCTGCATCGTCGACCGCAATGAGTGTTCTGCCGCCATTCTCGCCGATCTCGGGCGAGCGGGGTTCACCGCGGCGGAGGTCGGAATCTGCGCGACGTCCCCGCCGTCGGGCTCCTTCTCCGCCAGCGCGAGGCTCGCCCGCGATGAAGAGGTCGACCTTCATTTTGGCGGCGCCAGCGTCGTCGGCGTCGGCCACGCCAGGATAACCGGCCC
>JAYVMM010000662.1:0-3698 GCA_043758975.1 Planctomycetota bacterium
AGGCCGGGGGATCGAAATCGCCCAGGCGCAAGCGATCGCGCATCACCCGGTAGACGGCGTCATCGAGTCGCTCCTCGCTGAGGAAGCCGAGCTTGAGCGCGGCGGCGGCGTTGAGGCGGTACTCCTTGTCCGAGAAATCGCAGCCCGCCATCAGCGATTTCCCGACCGCCTCCTCGAAGGTGACCTTGCCATGGTCGTGATCCTGGACCATGGTCTTGACCCCACCGAGGTCGGAGACCACGAAGCCATCGAAGCCCCACTGCTGCTTGAGGATCTCGGTGAGCATGAGTTGGCTGACGTTGTTGGGCACGCCGTTGATGGCGTTGTACGAGGCCATCACCGACTGGGCATGGCCTTCGACGATGCAGTCGCGGAAATGGGGCAGCCAGAATTCATGCAGCCAGCGCTCGCCCACCGTCGCCGACAGGCCAGTTCGGTTGTGCTCGACATTGTTGACCGCGTAATGCTTGAGCGTGGCCGCCAGCTTGAGGTACTTGGGATCGTCCCCCTGCAGACCGGTCACGAACGCCACCCCCATGCGCCCGGTTAGGTAGCAGTCCTCGCCATAGCACTCGTCGATGCGGCCCCAGTAGGGGTTGCGGCTGATGTTGATCACCGGCGCGCGGTAGATCAGACCCTTGTGCTCGCCATGGAACTGAGGATTGAGGTGCCACCCGTTGTAGATCGCCCGCGCCTCGTCGCTGATCGCCGATGCCACGCGGTGGACCAGGGGCACGTCGAAGGTCGCGGCCATGGCGATGGGAACCGGGAACATGGTGGTCGGCTCATCCCACCACACCCCGTGCAGGCATTGGTTCCAGCGGTCCGAGCGGATCTTGAGGCGTTCGACATCAGGCCCGGCGTGATCGAGTAGCTGCGCCTTCTCCTCGCTGGTGAGCTCGGCGACCAGGGCCCTGGCACGCTGCTCGAAGCTCAGCGTAGTGTCGCGGAAGGCCGGCGATTCGCCGGCGCGGATTGTTGCGACGATGGCGGCCAGGAGGATCAGCACGCGGACGCACGGTTTGCGCAGCGGACTCATACCTGCTTCCTGTGTGCCCGGGTGGCGGAGGCCGCGCCCCGGTCCGCCCCGGACAGGACGGCGTGTGGGCGCTCGTTCATATGCATTGATTTATATTCAACAGGGTTGAATTGTCAAGGCCCCCTGACCCCCTGGTGGCCCCGGCCCGAGCCTAGACGAAGATATCGAGGTAGGACACCGAGGCCGACAGAGGAATGACCTCATGCTCCTCGAGGGCGTCGAAGTACAGGCTGTCGCCGGCCGCAAGCCGGTACTCCACCGTGCCGACGACGAAGCGCATCTCACCGTCGAGCACGTGGATGAACTCCTCGCCCGGGTGGGAGAGCTTATGCCGCTTGACCTCGCCCCTGCGGGCGGTGAACAGGAAGGGCTGCATCTTCTTCGCCGGGTATCCAGAGGCGAAGGGGAACACCGCATAGCCCTTCTCCGTGCGTGTTGTTCCGCGCCTGGATGCGGCAGCCGGGTCGCAGACCGCGCTGACCGCCTGTGGGGATTCGATCAGCGCCGAGACGCTGGTGCCGAGCGCGACCGCGATCTTCACCAAGGTGGCGATGGGCGGCACCACCGCCCCGGTCTCGATCTTGCACAGCAGGCTCTTGGTGAATCCGCAGCTGCCGGCGAGCTCCTCCTGGGTGCGGTTCTGCTGCTTGCGCAGCCGCCGAATACGCGCGCCCAGGTCACCGAGATCCTGATTCATCATCGCCTCCGCGCCCATGCGTTGCGGCGAGTTGCGGTCATTTGAGCCAATGCAGCAGGCGCTATCCTCATGTTTATTACTATCCTTCAACTTGGTTGAAGAGTCAAGGCGGACGGTGCCTGGGCATTCCCCCGCCCGATCCGTCGCTCGCCGAAGCCGCTGGAACAGTGGTTCCACCATGCTCCAATCCCGGTCGGCATCATGGTTCAACCCCAGGTCTTTCCCAGAGCCTCCCCCATGAACCTTCCGCTGCCACTGCTGCTGCTGGCTGGCGTCCGCGTCCTCGTCATCGCCGGCGGCCAGGGCATGGGCATCGCCGAGCACCTCTTGCGCGCGGGTGCAGATGTCGCGCTCCATTACCATCGCCACGATTGAGCATATGAGCACCATACATTTTGAAAAATTGGCAGATATTTCTAAAACTCAGATCTCCTGACCCGTGCTTTGGGATACCTCAGCCAATCGAGCTGAATCAGCGATCAGCACACGGCAAAATAGCTGACCGCATAGGCTTAGAAACTGTGTAAAAATAATATGATCAATTATTCGCAGGAGATATGGTGTAATTCCAGTCTCCGTGGAATGGATCATGAATGATATGAACCTGCTTGAGTTCGTCATCGGTTACTTTGACTCCGATCTCATAGGCATTTGTATCAATAGTGGCCCTCACCTTCAGGCCCTTCGAATTTTTCGTCCCAGCAATGAGATTGATGACGACTTGATAACTCGTTAACGGTCGCCCTCGCCAATTGTTGGTAATGAAACAGAATAGACGGTGTTCAATCTTATTCCACTTGCTGGTTCCAGGTGGGAAGTGGCTGATGTGTAACTTCAAACCAGTTGCATTTGCCAATTTTTGCAAAGTGATTTTCCATAATCTATTTCGCGCCCCGTTGCTGCCACCGGCATCTGCAGTGATCATCAGCGATTGCGCTTTGGGGTAGCGCTTCCGACCCATTTCATGCCACCAACGATAGATGCTCTCAGTTGCGAATTCCGCGGTATCATGAGAAATGCCAACACTCACCCACCCTTCATTTCTCGCGAGATCATAGACGCCGTAGGGGATCGCCTTCCCCACCCCTTCTTCTGGAAAATCATGTGCGTTCACGTTTAGCGGATTCTTCTCCGGTCTCCACTCTTGTCCATTATTCTTGAATTCTCCCACCAATTCCTTCTTTTTCGCGTCGATTGAAATCGCTGGCTGATTTCCTTCTATGAAGGCCGAGACCTTCTGATCAATATACTCGAATTGTGCATTGCGGTCTGGATGTTGAGCCCCCTCTTTGGTCTTTCGGTTACCCTGGAGACTATAGCCTTCGGCATGAAGGGTAGTCGCCACCGTCCTGTTCGAAATAGGATGATGCAAGCGGGATAGTTCATACGCCAGGTTTCGAGTGCTCTCGCAGGTCCACCTCAAATTCGTCATTGGATGGCCACGAGTTGTTGATCTCAGTAAATGGGTCAGGGCTTTCTTCATTCCGGGATCCGCGATAAGAATTCCCTTTCTTCCACCGCCTTTTTTTCGAATCCGAGTAGGGACCTTTGTCCGAGGATACCTCTGCCGATGCTCAACTTCAGCTACTCCAGAGGCTATGGTATTCCTGGACAGTCCGGTGGCCAATGCAACTGCAGAGACGCCGCCCCACCCTATCGATAAAGCCTCTGTTGCGGCCCACTGTCGTCGGGAACGCTCATCCAATAGCGACGATATCGCCCTGAATTTCTTCCTGACCAATGGGATTATATTTTTATTTCGCAAGAAAGAATTGTAACTATGCCATTTTAAATGGCAATGGTATATTTGCTTATATTATTTTTACACAGATCCATAGCGGTCTTTCGGCGGTCGGATGCATGCAGGCCGCCTCAAAGCTTCACCTCACGCCCAACTGGCTTCATTCCAATGACATGGAGCAACTGATTTAAGTCGGCTGCCATTGTGCGCCGGACGCGGGC
>JAYVMM010000663.1:0-1567 GCA_043758975.1 Planctomycetota bacterium
AGGCGGGAGAGTCTACGGGAAACCACCGGCTCTCGCCTCGGCGTGCGCGCCGGGGACGCCAGCGCGGACGCCAGCGCGGACGCCAGCGCGGACGCCACCCCCTGGGAGCTACGGCAGGCGCGCCCCGGAGGTCTCGCCGGCGACAAGCCGGGCCGCGCGCGCGGCGAGATGGCAGCGCCCCAGGAGGGCCACCGCCTGCGCCCGCACCGCCGGCTCCATCGCCGCCGCCGAATAGTCGAGTCCGATCAGCCCTGGAAGGCCTCGTCTTCGCGCCCCCCCCTCGGCCAGGGCCTCGGCGACGCGGTCGGCAGCGGGCAGGCCGTTGACCTCCAGCTGGCGCGCGTGCAGGTAGCTGGCGGCGGCCTCGGGCCAGTGCCCAGCGGCGGCGAGGGCGCGCGCGAGGTGGAGCCGGGTGGCCTCGCCCGGCAGCTCGGCCAGGCTCGCCTTGAACACCCCCTCGTCGAGCAGGCGCGCGGGTGCGGGCAGCGCCACCACCACCGGCGCGGTGAGGATGCGCTCATGCTCAGTGATGCCGCCGAGCAGACCGCCGATGGCGTGCACCAGGAAGAGCATCGGCGCGACGATGGCCGCGAGCAGCAGCACGGCGCCGCCCGCAAGCAGGCGGGCGAAGACATGCGGGCGCGGGACCAGCACCAGGGTGGGCAGGGCGGGGGTGGCCGCGGTCTCGGCGGTGAGGGCGTTGAGCAGGGAGCCCATGCCTAAGGCCTGGTCGGCCGTCGCGCTGCTGGCCATCGCGGATCCTCCGGAAGGGACGGGACGCCGGTGCTGCATTCCGCCACACCCCGGCTGGGGAGGGTCGGGACCTGGGACGCAAAAGCACAGGGCTTGCCAAGACAGGCTCTCAGGCGCGCGGCGGCGGCGGCCCGGGCGATCTACCGTCAGGAGATGTACTGCTGTTCGCCCTCGCCATGCTGCAGGGTCGCCGGGGGTGCCAGTCCGAGGTGCTGGTAGGCACGCACCGTCACCACCCGCCCGTTTGGGGTCTTGACCAGGTAGCCGCTCTGGATGAGGAAGGGCTCGTAGATGTCCTCGATGGTGGCCTCCTCCTCGCCCACCGTCACCGCCACCGTCTTCAGCCCGACCGGGCGGCGGTGCTGGGCCAGGCAGCCGAGGATGCGCCGATCGAGCTCGGTGAGCCCGGCGGCATCGATGCCGAGCATGGCGAGACCCTCGTCGGCGACCGCCTGCGAGATGCGGTTCTTATAGTGCAGCTGGGCGAGGTCGCGCACTCGCCGCAGGTGGTTGTTGGCGTAGCGCGCGGTGCCGCGGCTGCGCCGGGCCAGGGTGTTGAGGCCGCCGGCGTCGGCCTCGACGTGGAGCAGGGCGGCGGAGCGCGCGAGGATGCGCTCGAGTTCGTCGACCGAATACAGGTCGAGGCGCTCGCGAATGGGGAAGCGCGAGCGGAACGGCACGCTGAGCTGGCCCTCGCGGGTGGTGGCGCCGACCAGGGTGAAGGGCGGCAGGGTCAGGGTCAGGGTCTGGGTGGTGGCGCCCTCGCCGAGCTGGATGGTGATGCGGAAGTCCTCCATCGCGGCGTAGAGGTATT
>JAYVMM010000664.1:0-4058 GCA_043758975.1 Planctomycetota bacterium
CGAGCGGCACCAGGCGCTCGGGCTGCTCCGCCGGCGTGCCGGGCTCCGCCGGCGCGGTCTGTCCGGGCGGCAGCAGGAGCAGGACGGTGAGCGGCAGGCGCAGGGCCTTGAGGCGGGCGACCAGCGCGCGCCGCGGCGCGTCCCAGGCGAGCAGCACCAGCACGCAGCTGCTGAGGTCGGCGCGGTGGCGGACGATCAGCGCCTCGAGTTCGCCCAGGCGCTCGCGGCGGCTGGGCTGCACCAGCGCGAGCGCCTCGAGCATGGGCTGGACCGCGCCCAGGCCGCGCCCGGCGGTGAGGTGGACGGCGCGGCGACCGACCAGCAGCAGGTCGAGCAGGGTCTCCTGGTCGGGCACCGTGCAGGCGAAGGAGGCGGCCACCGCCACCGCCTCCTCGAAGCGCGCGTCGGCGTCCGGCGCGCAGCAGCTGTCGAGCACCAGGCCGTGGCGCATGAGGTGCTCGTCCTGGTACTCCTTGACCACCAGGCGGCCGCAGCGCGCCACGCTGCGCCAGTGCACGTGCTTGAGCGGGTCGCCGCGGCGGTAGTCGCGCAGGGCGATGAATTCCTCGGACTCGCCGATGCCGGTGGCGAGTGCGCTGCCGGCGTGCTGCTCGCGGCTGCGCCCAATCAGGGCGAGCGTGGGCAGCGGGAAGCGCGGCGGCAGCACCAGCACGCTCGCTGCCGGCGGGCAGCGCGCGGCGGCGCGGAAGATGCCGAGCGGGTCGCTGCGCAGCAGCACCCCGCCGCGGATACAAAGCGCGCCGCGCCGCCAGCAGGTGAGGGTGAGCGCGACCTCGCAGCTGCCGCCCGGCGGCAGCTGCGGCAGCGCCACCGGCGGGCAGCGCGCGGCGCGCAGGATGGGCGCTGCCCTGCCGCCGCGCGGGATCTGGTCGAGCACCGCGCGCGCGTAGGCGTGCGCCGCGGGACGCGGCTCGCGCATCTCCTCGGTGTAGGCGAGCCCGCGCGCCGGCTTGGTGGCGAGGTTGTGCACGCGCACCCGCACCGTGAAGGGTTCGCCGGCGGTGACCAGGCGCGGCGCCTGGCGCTCGATGCGCACGCGCGGACGAAACAGCGGCGCCACCGCGAGCGCCGCCGCCAGCGCACTGGCGAGCAGCATGAAGGTGCCCATGCCCATGGTCTGCTCGGGATTGGCGGTGCCGAGGGCGAGGACCATGCCGATGAGCAGGCAGAAGCCGACGGTGGTGAAGCGCCGCCGCAGCCAACGCGACAGCTGGCGCGCAGCGAGCAGCAGGCGGCCGGCGGCGGCGAGCAGCATGTCAGCCCGGCGCCGGCACGCGGGCGAGCACGCCTTCGACCAGCTGGCGCGGGGTGGCGCCGCTGAGCTCGGCCTGGGGGTCGAGCACCAGGCGGTGGGCGAGCACCGGCACCGCCAGGCTCTGCACGTGGTCGGGCAGCACGCACGCGGCGCCCTCGGCCAACGCCAGCGCCTGCGCCGTGCGCATCAGCACCACCGAGGCGCGCGGGCTGGCGCCCAGGCGGATGCCGGGCGCGCCGCGGGTGGCGGCGACCACCTCGACCAGGTAGCGACGGACCTCGTCGGCGATGCGCACCGCATGCGCCGCCGCGCGCAGCTGGCGCAGCTCGTCCGCGCTCAGGCCGGGCGCCAGGCGCTCGAGCGGGTGGCTGCCGAATTGCGCCGCGAGCATGGCGCACTCTTCCGTCAGCGCGACGTAGCCCAGGCTGAGCTGCACCGCGAAGCGGTCCATTTGCGCCTCCGGCAGCGGGTAGGTGCCGCGGAACTCGACCGGGTTCTGGGTGGCGATGACGAAGAACAGGTCGGACAGCTTACGGCGTTCGCCCTCGACGCTGACTTGGCCCTCGGCCATCGCTTCGAGCAGCGCCGACTGCGTGCGCGGGGAGGCGCGGTTGATCTCGTCGGCAAGCAGGATGTCGGTGAACACCGGGCCCTGGTGGAACTCGAAGTCGGAGCTCTTTTGATTGTAGATCGCCACCCCGAGGATGTCCGAGGGCAGGAGGTCGGGGGTGAACTGGATGCGGGTGAAGCGCGCCGAGATGGCGCGCGCGAGAGCCTTGGCCATGGTGGTCTTGCCGGTGCCCGGCACGTCGTTGAGCAGCACGTGGCCGCCGCCGACGAAGGCGGCGAGCAGCAGGCGGATGGTCGCCGCCTGGCCCTGCACCACGCCGCCGATCAGGGTTTCCAGGCGGTGGAAGAGCGCTGCGGGCGAGGTGACTTCGGCCATGCCTTTAAGTACGTCGCCCGATCTTCACCTGCAAGAGCGGGCTCATGCGAAAATTGCGCGATAACGCAATATCATCCTGGTGGTCGCCGCCGGCCGGCCCTGGCCGGCGTGGCGGTGATGGCGCAGCGGAATTGCAGCGCGTGAACCGCCGGGCTGGGCGTGCAACCCTGGCGGCGAGCCGCATCTTGCCTCATCGCCCCTGCGGCCCTTTGTGCGGGAATTGGATGATGGTGGGGTCGCCTTCGTCGTCGTCGAGGCCGGTGTCCCAATCTGCGAGCCCGGTGAACTGATCGACCAGCGCCTCGACACCGACGGCAAGCGCCTCGTTCACCTCGGCGATGGGGAAGACTTCAGCGGCGAAGCCGGCTGGCAGCCACGCTCTGCGTTCGGCATGCTCGGGGTGGTCGGGATTGGCGATGATCGCCAGCAGGTCGTAATAGCCGTGCGGCCCACCGCAGTCCTCAGGTGGGCAGGCGCGGCTGCCAGCGAGCACCTTGGGCGCCCGGCAGCGCCGGGGGCGCATGGCTGCCAGGGTGATCACGTGCTCCCAGCCGTCGCCGACATCGTACGCGTAGACGAGGCTCTGTTTCGGTCGCTTGAGCAGCTCGCACAGGAGGTAATCGGCCTCATCCAGGACCGGGCCTGCGAATTCGCCACCATCGGGATGTGGCGGTGCGAAGTGGCGGCGGCCCTGGCGGTACTCGTGCAGGTGGGAGTTGGTCCAGCCCATGACCACTTGGATGACGATGTGCAGCTGCTCCAGGCCGATGGCGGCGGGGACGGCGAAGGTGCGCCAGATCGGCGGGTCGATGCCGGCGAGCGAGACATGCAGTTCGTAGGTGGTGCCGCCCGGGTCGGACATGGGGGCGAGGCTAGCCAGGTGGGAGGCGAGGCAACCGGTGGCACCTCGGCGGGGTAGCCAAGCGTGCACGAGCGCCCGCAGCGCCTGCGCTCATCTCCTGCGCATCGCCATCGCCGTCCACCTGCGCAGGGGGATGAACGTCCAGGCGTTGAGCGCGGAATGCTCACCCCGCATTGTCGACGGGCGAGCCGAGCGAGAGCTTGCAGCCGGCGAAGACCGCTTCGCCGCGCGCCCAGCGCGCGCCGGCGTCCGGGGTGTCGAGGGCGCGCAGCACGGCGCCGTGCAGCTCGTAGAGGCGCCCGTCCTTGCCCGCGGCGGCCACCGCGGCGACCACACCATGGAGCACGGCATTGGCCGCCATGTGCGCATAGGAGTCGATCGGCGGCGGCGGGCTGGCGAGGTCGACGTACTTCTCCTGGCAGGCGCTGCGCGAGAGCGAATGGAAGCCGCGGCAGACCAGCGGGCGGCGTTCGTAGACCGCGCAGCCGCCGTCGGGTGCGAGGAAGGCGCAGGGCAGGCGCGCCTCGAGGTAGGCGCGGACGGTGCCGAGCACACTGATGCGCTCGACGCGCTGTGCGATGATGCGGCGCAGGGTGGCAAGCCATTCCGGCGGATAGGCCGCGCGCAGCGCCTCGGCGATGCCGATCGCCTCCGGCGCGCTCACCCGCACCTGTTGGTGGCAGCACCAGGCGCAGCCCTTGCCGCACTCGTGCTGGGCGCGCGCCGGGCTGGCCTCGACCAGGGCGGCGATGAGGGTGAAGGCGTCGCCGCCGACGTTCTCGGCCAGCTGCGCCGGCGCGGCGGTGGCGCGCAGGGTGGAAGCGGTGTTGCCGATCTGGCGGTCGCGGGTGCGCGCGAAGACCTCGAGCAGGCGGCGGCGCAGCTCGTCGCTCATGCCGGTGGGGGCGTACTCCGCCAGGCCCTCGGGCAGCCCCGGGGTGGCGTCGCCGGCGGGCGGCGGCGGGGTGGGCGGC
>JAYVMM010000665.1:0-6485 GCA_043758975.1 Planctomycetota bacterium
ATCCAGGACCTCAAGGCGAAGCTCACGAAGGTGCAGGACCGCAAGGTGCGCGAGGTCGCCGCGCGGGGCGACGCGGCCACGGTGTCGCTGGTCGGCTACACCAACGCCGGCAAGAGCACGCTGATGAACGCCCTGACCAAGGCCGGGGTGCTGGCCGAGGACCGCCTGTTCGCCACCCTCGATACGCGCACCGCCCAGCTCTTCCTCGACCGCTTCCACAACGTCGTGCTCTCCGACACCGTCGGCTTCATCCGCAACCTGCCGACCACCCTGATCGCCAGCTTCCACGCCACCCTGGCCGAGGTGCGCGAGGCCGACCTCCTGCTGCATGTGGTCGACGCCTCGAGCTCGGTGATGGAGTCGCAGATCGCCACCGTCGAGGGCGTGCTCACCACCATCGGCGCCGAACGCGTGCCCACCATCATGGTGTTCAACAAGGTCGACCGCTCCTACAGCAAGACCATCCTGCTCGCCTACCGTCGGCGCTACAAGCAGTCGGTGGCGATCAGCGCGCTCAAGGGGGAGGGCCTTGATCAGCTCAAGGAGCTGATCAAGGCCAACATCGCCAGCCGCTGCCGCCAGGTGCAGGTGCGCTTCCCGCTCACCGATGGCGCCTTGGATGCCTTCGTGCGCAGCCGCGCGCAGGTCACCGCCGAGGCCTACGAGGACGACCAAGCGGTGCTCACCATCGCCGCAGACGACCGCCTGCTCGCCCAGCTCAAGGCCAATCCCAACCTGGTGGTGTGCTGAACCAGGTGCACGCCCGCGCGCCAGGCGCGAGCGGATGCGCGATCAGGGCGGCCCGATGCCATCGTCGCGATCGCGCATGTGATCGTCGTTCTCGAAGTTCCTGATCGCCTCCGCCTTGGGCACCCCGTAGTTGGGATCCTCGGTCTCGAAGCTGGAGTAGAGCAGCACCGGGCGCTTGGGGTTCTTGCCCAGTGCGCCCGGCGGCAGGCGCCAGCATTTCACCTTGAAGAAGCGCTCGGAGTCGAGGTTGTGGATCCACAGCTTGCTAATCGGCTCGCCATCCTTGTCGCTGATCACGGTGCAGCGCACCAAGAGCGGGGGCGGCATCGACTCGTCGATGTTCTTGCCGTTGACCGAGTGCCACGTCGGCGAGCTCTCGACGATCTGGAACGGGCTGGGATCGTTGGCCACCCCGACGCGCGGATGGTAGTACACCACCATGTTGTATTCCTGGCGCACCTCGGTTACGGAGAGTTCGTGCTCCTTGGCGATCTTCTCGAAGTCGACGTTCTGCCAGCGGTAGACCGGCAGGATGAAGGGCGCCGCCCACCAGGCCAGCAGGGCGAGAGGAACCAGTACCGCGATGGTGGCGATCTTGCTAACGCTGGTCTGGGTGCCGCTGGACATATCTCAAGGGTACCCCGTGGCGGTGGGGGAACAAGCCTCCGGTGGCCAAGGTCAGGCGCTGCCCAGGCGGCGGAAGTCGCGCGGAGGCATGCCCTTGGCGGCCTTGAAGCGGCGGTTGAAGTTGCTCAGGTTGGCGAAGCCGGCGGCCTGGGCGATGGCGCTGATGCTGCGGCTGCTGCCGAGCAGCTGCTGGCAGGCGCCGCTCAGGCGGAGCTCGTTGCGGTAGGCGGCGAAAGTGCGTCCGACGGTGCGGTGGAAGAAGCGGCTGAAGGCCTCCGGGGTGACTCCGAGCGCGCGCGCGGCGGCGGCCTGGCTGACGCCGCCTGGTCGGGATTGCAGCAGGCTGAACACCCCGCCCAGGCGCGCCTGCGCGGCGCTGTCCACCGGACGCACCGCGGTTGAGAGCGCCGTCGCCTCTCCGCCCTCGCTGATTGCCGCCAGCGCTGCCAAGAGGGCGAGCAGGCGCGCCGGCGAGCCTGCCGGGGCGTGCACCAGGGTACGTACCAGCGCGGCGGTGCGCAGCGCGCTGCGCCCACCCACCGCCAGGCCGCCGCGCGCGCGCGCGAGCAGCCGCGCCACCCCGCTGAGCTCGGGCAGCAGGCCGACCGCGGCGCCGATCGCCTCGTGGCTGAACTGCACCACCAGCGCGCGCACCCCCTCATCACCCTCGTCGGATGAACGCCAGCTGTGCGGGCAGTCCGGCCCGAGCAGGCAGCAGTCGCCGTCGCCGAATTCCTGGACATGGTCGCCGACGAAGCGCAGGCCGCGCCCGCGTTCGATCACGGTCAGTTCATATTCGGGGTGGTAGTGCCAGCGAAAGGGGAAGCGCGCGAGGGTGAGCTGATGCGCGCGCATCGACTCGCGCAGGTCGCGTTCGACGATCTCGCGGTGCAGGCGGCGGCTGGTGATGCGCATCGGCGGACCCAGGGACGGCGGCGGGTGATCAAAAAAGTATCAGTTTTGATCACCCTGGCTAGTAGCCGGACAGGTGCCGGCGGGGTAGGCTGGGAGAGGAGCCGAGCCATGCCCGACCTCACTGCCGCCAATGCCGATGCCATAAGCGCCGCCGCCGACCTCGATCAGCGCTACCTGCTGCCGCCGGAGGCGCCGGCGGCCTATCGCGCCCAGGGCTTCATCAAGCTGCCGGGGGTGCTGCAGGAGGCGACCCTGCAGGCCGCCGCGCGCGACATCCGCGCCGAGGTCAGGCAGCGCAACCGTCAGGACAAGCCGATGGCGGCGCGTTCGACCTACGAGAAGGCCTTCCTCCAGATCATGAACCTGTGGCGGGTCAGCCCGGCGGTGGCGCGCTTCTGCGCCAGCCGCAAGCTCGCGCGCCTGGCGGCCGAGCTGATGGGCTGCAGCGGGGTACGCATGTACCATGACCAGGCGCTGTTCAAGGAGCCCGGCGGCGGCATCACCCCATGGCATTGCGACCAGCAATACTGGCCTTTCGCCGGCAGGGAGTGCGTGACCGTGTGGATCCCGCTGCAGGCGGTGCCGCCGGAGATGGGGCCGCTCGCCTTCAGCATCGGCAGCCACCGCCACGATTTCGGGCGCGAGCTCGAGATCAGCGATGAGAGCGAACGCACCATCGCCCAGGCGCTGACCCTGCGCGACCTGCCGGTCGACGAGGGCGCCTTCGCGCTCGGCGAGATCAGCTTCCATGCCGGCTGGACCTTCCACCGCGCCGGCCCCAACCGCAGCACGGCGATGCGCGAGGTGATGACCATCATCTATTTCGCCGACGGCATGCGCCTGGCCGAACCGCGCAATCGTAATCAGCGCAACGACTGGGAGACCTGGATGCCGGGCGCGCGCGTCGGTGAGCCCATCGCCACCGAGCTCAACCCTCTGCTGTGGAGCGCCGGCGCGCCGTCTGTCTAGCCCGGCTCCATGCGGCGGCGTCACCGCCCAGCGGCGTCACCGTTTAGCGGCGTCACCGCTCAGCGGCGTCACCGCTCAGCGGCGATAGCCGTCGGGATTGGAGCTCTGCCAGCGCCAGCTGTCCGCGCACATGGTATCAAGGTCGCGCGCCGCGCTCCAGCCCAGGCGTGTGCTCGCCAATCCGGCATCGGCGTAGCAGCTGGCGACGTCGCCCGGTCGGCGCGGGCCGAAGCGGTGGGGAATGGCGCGCCCGACCGTGCGGCCCACCGCCGCGAGCATCTCCTTGACCGAGTAGCCGCGCCCGGTGCCGAGATTGACCGCCGGGGCGAGGGTGGCGGCGGGCAGGGCATTGAGCGCGGCGAGATGACCAAGGGCGAGGTCGACGACGTGGATGTAGTCGCGAACCCCGGTGCCGTCCGGGGTCGGATAGTCGTCGCCGTGCACGGTGAGGAACTCGCGTTTGCCCACCGCCACCTGCATCAGGTAGGGCATCAGGTTGTTGGGCAGGCCCTGGGGATCCTCGCCGATAAGCCCGCTCTGGTGCGCGCCGATGGGGTTGAAATAGCGCAGCAGGAAGATGCGCCAGCGCGCATCGGCGGCGGCGAGATCGCGGCACATATCCTCGATCATCAGCTTGGTGCGACCGTAGGGATTGGTCGCGCGCAGCGGCATGGCCTCGGTGATCGGCACGCGCTCGGGATCGCCGTAGACGGTGGCCGAGGAGGAGAACACCAGGTTGCGGCAGCCGGCCTCCTGCATGCATTCGAGCAGGGTGATGGTGCCGATGAGGTTATTGTGGTAGTAGCTCAGCGGCTTGGCCACCGACTCGCCGACCGCCTTGAGCGCGGCGAAATGGATCACCGCGTCGATCGCCGCGGCGCGGAAGACCTGCTCAAGGCCGACGCGGTCGAGCAGGTCGAGGTGGTGGAAGTGGAGTTTGCGCCCGGTGATGCGCTCGACCCGCTTGAGCGCCTCGGCGCTGCTGTTGACCAGGTTGTCGACCACCACCACGTCGTGACCGGCGGCGAGCAGTTCGACCGCGGTGTGCGAGCCGATGTAGCCGGCGCCGCCAGTGACGAGGATGGTGGACATGGGAGCGGTCTCCGGCCAGGGTCGGCGTACCGCGGCGAGCATGGGCCTTGCCGCAGCCGAGGCCAGGGCCCGGCCCGGACCGCTTCGGGCAAACCGGCTCTGCCCACGCAAACCATAGCGGCTGAAAGGCTTCAGACGGCGATCGGGGAGGAATTGCTGTCAGGTGGGGGGCAACTCCGGCAATACACCCCCGGAGCGGGCGACATGCCTAGCCCCTGCGCTGTCATCAACCATTGGGCCCCAGCCCGCCGTCGCCCCGCCGCCAAGCCGCCCCGCCCCTGGAACTGCTCATGACCCCGCCCGCCCTGCCGTGCCCGCCCCGTCCCGCCTGCCTGCTCGCCCTTCTCGCCGCCGCAATGCTTGGCGCCGGCAGCTGCCATGCCGGCGACGCCGCCAAGCTCAACCCCTACGGCGGCATGATCGTCCCACCGATCGACTGGAGCAGCCTGCCCAAGCCGGCCAAGACCGGCGACCTCAAGGATGAGCTCAAGAACCCGGTGACCAAGGACTTCATCATCCGCTACCGCATGTTCGTGCCCGAGCCGCTGCCGGAGAAGAAGCACCTCGCGCTGCTGATCTGCTTCCATGGCAAGGGTGGCAACGAGAACGGCCCCGCCGAGCTGATGTACCGCACCATCAAGGGCCTCGGACTGGACAACGAGTACGTGGTGCTCGGCCTGAAGGCCAAGGACGCCGGCTGGGAGGACGGCGACGAGGTCGAGGTGATGCGCGCCTACGACTGGGTGACCTCGGTCTACCCCATCGACCACCGCCGGGTCTACCTCATCGGCCATTCCAGCGGCGCCTACTGGGACACCCGCTTCGGCGGCAAGCACCAGGACCTCTTCGCCGGGGTGATGCGCTGGGCTGGCGGCACCGTACGCCCGCTCGGCGGCAAGGACGCCGCCGAGCAAATGGAGTTCTACCTGGTGCACGGCACCAAGGACGACCAGAACCCGGTCGGCGGCTCGCGCGAAGGGCGCGACAACCTCAAGCGCGAGCATTGCCGCTATGTCTACCGCGAGATCCTCACCGGCGATCACGGCAGCATCCTCGGCGTCGATCCGGTGCGCAAGGACATGGTGTGGTGGATGGAGTCGCTGCGCCACAAGCAGCAGCCGCTGCCGGCAGAGGACGAGAAGTACCTGCGCCAGTTCGCCGCCGCCAAGACCGCGGCCAAGCTGCTCGTCACCCCCGATGCCTGGAACGAGATCCTGCGCATCGGCGGGCCGCAGGCCGGGCAGGTGGTGGCCGAGGCGATGCGCTCCGACAACGCCAAGATCCGCGAGATGGCCGCGCTCGCCTGCACCAAGGGCCGCTTTGCCGGCGAGGATACCGTGCAGGCGCTGGCCAAGCTGGTCGAGGACAAGGTGCAGACGGTGCGCACCACCGCCATCGATGCCCTCGGCGTGCAGGCCAATTGGCGCTCTGAGCTCGCCGAGCTCGCGCTCGGCCAGCTCGCCAGCAGCAAGAGCAAGAAGGTCGAGCTCGCCGATCGCGGCGAAGCGGCGATCCAGCTCGCCAAGGCCGCCGCCCTGCCGTTGCTCGGCAACTATGACGACGACCTGCCGCTGTGGCAGGCGCTGGTCACGCTGATGAACGACGACAGCAAGGAGCTGCGCGAGACCGCCTTCGCGCCGCTGAAGGTCGCCGTCCCCGATGGCCTCGGCTACGACCCCACGGTGACCGCGGTCGAGCGCGCGGGCGCCATCGCCAAGTGGAAGGACTGGTTCACCAGCCACTTCGTCTCGGCGGAGAACAAGGCATCGGCAAAGAAGTGACCGCCTCCGGCGGACGGGCGCGCTCGCGGCGTCGCCAGTGAAGCCGCGGACGCTCTTGTCTATCGCCGAGCGCATGGCGCTTCGGACACGCCCCCGATTGCCTGGAGCGGGAAGAAGCAGGGCGGATCGACCGGGGAACCGCCGCGCCCCGCGGCATCAAGCCGCCGAACCTACCGGCTAGTGTTCGAAGACGAATTCGACCGCATCCGACCATGGTCCGATATCCGCTGGGCTTACGGCCCTCACCTTCACCCGACCGACGGTTGCCCCTTCGAAGCAATAGTTCACATAGGGGATAGCGGTCTGCACGAAGGTGTCCTTCCAGCGGAATCCGCCCTTCCCGTCCTCCCA
>JAYVMM010000666.1:0-1915 GCA_043758975.1 Planctomycetota bacterium
ATGGCGCAGCCGAGGCCGAAGAACACCCCTTCGCCCGGCCACACTTCCTGGTCGGGGGCGCGCCCGTTGTGGTTGGAGCCCACCATCGCGCCGTAGGCGACGTTACCCTTGCCCTCCGGCCAGTAGGCGGAGATGAGCAGGCTCTGGTGGTGGAAGCCGACGAACGGCCCGACCAGGCTGGCAGTGACTTCGCCCTTGGTGATGGTGGTGTTGGCGCCGATCACGCTGCTGTCGACCGAGGCGTGCTCGTCGACCGCGCTGTGCTCGAGCAGCAGGCTGCGCCGCACGATGGCGTTGCCGTCGACCTTGACCCCGTGCTGGAGGATGGCGTCAGTGACCGCGGCCCCGCCGCCGACCGCGGTGGGCTCCTCAAGCGAGGACAACACGGCGATGTTGCTCAGCTCGAGCGCGTGGTCGATCACCGCATTGATGCCGATGTAGGCGTCGCGGATGCGCTCGGTGTGGCGGATCACCGCGCGGCGCCGGATCCAGCTCACCGGGCTGCGGATGGCCTGCGCATAGCGCTCAATCGCCTGGCTGAAGGCGCGTTGGCCGGCGTCATCGCCACGCTCGCGCACCACCAGCGCGGCCTCGTCGATGAGCGCCTCCGCCCATAACCCCAGCTCGCGGCCACCGGTCTCGGGTCCGATCGCGATCTTGAGCCCGGCGCCGAACGAGGTCGCCCCCGAGCAGGTCACCGAGCCGACGTCGAACAGCACCGCACCGCGGTCGATGATGACGTTGGCGGCGAAGCTCACCTGCTCGAGCAGGCAGTCGTTGCCGACCTGGCAGTTGATCAGGGTGCAGTCGTAGATCCCGCTCGCGAGCTTGATGCCATGCACCACCTCGGCCTCGCCGCTGAAGCGCCCGAGAACGCAGCGGCCCTTGAAATGCGAACGGCGCACGCGGAAGGCGTCGAAGTCCTCTGCCACCTGCACCTGCGACCAGTCGTCGGCATGGCAGCCGCGGTCCTCCATCACCGCGACCTCCTCGCGGCTGAGCGCGCGCAGCAGCAGGCCGAGGACGTTGTCCCGCCGCTTGGCCACCAGGCGCCCGGCGTCGACCAGTTCGGAGTCGGCGCCGATGCGTCCGGCCAGCTCAAGCAGGTTGGCGGCGGGCACCGGGCGCGGCGCCGCGGCGGCAGGCGCAGGCACTTCGGTGGCGCGACGCTTTGACGGCGTGCCGTGCACCCCGCTTTCGCTCATGCCATGGCCTTGGCCAGGAAGTCGCTGTCGAGGCGTGAGGCCGCATCCTGGTCGGCGAAGATGGTCAGGCGGGGATGGCTGAGCAGCAGGCTGGCGGGGATGCTCGGGCCGCTACGCCCCTCGACCATGCGGTGGAGGGCGTCGGCCTTGCCCAGGCCGGTGGCGATAAGCATCACCTGCTTGGCCTCGAGGATGGTGGCCAGGCCCATGCTGATGGCGTTGTGCGGAGTCTCATCCAGGCGCTGGAAGCGGCTGCCGTCGCTCAGCGCAGCAAGGGTCGAGGAGGTCAGCTCGACCACGCGCATGCGGCTCTTGGGCGAGCTGCCCGGCTCATTGAGGCCGATATGGCCGTTGTGGCCGAGGCCGAGGACCACCAGATCGAGGCCGCCGCGCGCCTCGATCAGCAGGTCCCAGGCCTTGCATTCGGCCTCGAGGTCCTTGGCGTCACCACGCGGCACGAAGGTCTGTTCGCGCGGGATGTCGACCTGGCGGAACAGGTAGAAGTTGAGCAGGAAACGCGTGCTGCGGTGGTCCTCCGGCGGCAGGCCGACGTATTCGTCAGTGCCGAAGGCGGTGACATGGCGCAGGCTGAAGCCGCCGCGCTCGTGGAACAGCTTCACCAGCTCCTGGTAGGCATGGATGCTGGTGCGCCCGGCCGAGAGCCCGAGCTTGAGCCGCGGGTTGTGCGCGATCGCCGCCGCCAGGGTCTC
>JAYVMM010000667.1:0-1655 GCA_043758975.1 Planctomycetota bacterium
GAGCACTACCGGCGCATCCCCTCAGGTCCGCCGCCGAGCGTCCCCCCTGCTGCGCCACGTGGGTCCGCGTCAGCGTCCGCGCCGGCGCGCCCGCCGCCCCACCCGACTGCGGCCCTGCGGGCGCTGGCGCCGGAGGCGGCCCGCGCCCTCGAGGAGGGCGTGGTGCGCTACCTCGGTGAGCTCACGGATGGGGCGCTGCTCGAGCGCCTGGCGGCGGTGATCGCGCGCCGGCGCGGCACGCTCGCCCCGCGCACCTCCGCCCTCTCCCCCGCCGCGGGCGCCGGCGCCGGAGGCCAGCCCGGGGTGCGCGGCCTGGAAGCGATCGGCCTGCAGGCGGCACCGGCGCCGGCGGCGACCCGCGCGCCCCTGCGTGCCGAGCCGGTGCGCGAGGCCCTGCTCGAGGCGCTGGCGGCCTATGCCGCCCTCGGCGAAGAGCCCGCGCTGCGCGCGGTCGCCGATGCGCTGGCCCGCCGTTTCGACCGTCGTCCAGCCTCCGGACCCTGAACTGCGGTGCGATCCCGCCACTGGGCACATGATGCTTAATGAGATAATTGTCATTGAGAAAAAAGGGAAACTCACTAACCATAATTCCCATGTCACGGCTCCGCTCGCTCAAGCCCGTGAAGACCATGTCGGTGTCGATGGCGGGCGAGCTATTCGACCAGATCGAACGCCTGGCCAGCGAGCGGCGGCGGCCCAAGAGCTGGCAGATCCTCGAGTGGGTGCACGCTGGCATGCGCTCGGAAGGCATTGAGCCGGCAGACGGCCGCGAGGCCGCCGCCGCCACAGCCAACGCCAGCGCCGACCTGGGCAGTGGCCAGGCCGCGGTGCCCGCACCGCCCACAGCCCCAACCAGCCGGGAGGCGACCACGTGAAGACCATCACCTTCCTGGCCGAAAAGGGAGGGGTCGGCAAGACCACCCTGGCCTCGGTCGTGGCCACCTCGCTGGCCAGCGCCGGCGCCGCCGTGCTGGTGATCGCCTTCGACATCCAGGGCGCTGCCGCTTCGGTGCTGCTCGAGGGCGCCCTACCGCGCACCTCAGGGGCGGCGGCCCTGCTCACCGGCGGCGCGGTCGAGCCGGTCGAGGGCCGCCACGGCATCATGGTGCTCAGCGGCGGGCAGGACCTCGATTCCGGGGTGGTGCGCCAGGTCCGCCACGACGAGCTGCGCTTCGCCCTGGCCAAGCTCAGCGCGGCGATCGATGTGGTGATCATCGATTGTGGCCCGGTGCTGCGCCACCTCCACCGCCTCGCCCTCGATGCCGCCGACGTCGCGGTCATCGTCACCGACACCTCGGCGGAGTCGCAGGCCGGCCTGGCGCGCGTGCTGCGCGAGGTGCAGACCAGCCGCAGTCGCGGCACCCACGCGCCGCAGCAGCTCATCGTCGCCGCCAACAAGATCGCGCCGCGCACCACCCACGACCAGGTCATGCTCGACGAGATCCGCGCGGTGGCGCAGCAGGCGGGGGCGACGCTGCTCGAGATCGCGCACACCACCGCCATCCCTTCGGCGATCGATTCGCGCCGCCCGGAGGTGGCGCTCGTCGGCAATCCGGCCGCCCGCGCCCTGCAGGCGCTGGTAGCAGCCCTCACCAGCACGGAGGCCGCCCATGGCCAAGCGACCTGACCTGCGCAGCGTGCTGGCGGCGCGCGCG
>JAYVMM010000668.1:0-1781 GCA_043758975.1 Planctomycetota bacterium
GCCCATGTCGCCGCCCATGATATGCAGGAGCCGTTGCGGACGATCACCTCCCACCTCAGCCTGGTGGTGCATCGCTACCAGGATCGCACCCTCGATGAGGAGGCGCAGAAGCACCTCGCTATCGCCACCGATGGGGCGGGGCGCATGCGCGCCATGCTGCAAGCACTGCTCTATTATGCCCAAGTGGGCAAGGGCGAGCTCCGGCGCTCAGCTGTGCCGCTGCACGAGGCGATAGCCGAGGCGACGAAAAGCCTTGGTGGGGCGCTGGAGCAATCCAACGGGCAGGTCGCCCTCGATCCCGAGTTGCCCACGATCAGCGCTGATCCCGCTCTCCTCGCCCTGATCTTTCAGAACCTCATCGGCAATGCACTCAAGTTCCATCGTCCTGGCGTTCCGCCGCGCATCCGCATCCATGCGCGGCGTACGGCCAAACAGGGGGAGATCGCCATCACCGACAATGGCATGGGCATCGATCCCCAGCACCAGGAACGTATCTTCCAGCTGTTCCAGCGCCTGCATCCGGCCTCCGCCTATCCGGGGTCGGGCATCGGACTCGCCACCTGCCGCCGCATCGTCGCCATGCATGGCGGAGCCATGTGGGTCGAGTCGACGCCCGGAGAGGGATCGACGTTCTGGTTCACCTTTTCAGACGCATGAGGCGTGGGCCGCGGCGAACCGCTCCGGCACCAGAGCCGTGCCGCGGCTTTAGGCTTCAGGCTTCAGGCTTCAGGCTTCAGGCTTCAGGCTTCAGGCTTCAGGCTTCAGGCTTCAGGCTTCAGGCTTCAGGAGAGATCGGGCAGTAGCTTGGTGCCGATGCCGATCGGCGCCGGCAGGGTCACCCCGGCGCGCGCGAGGATGGCGGTGAGCAGGTCGCCCTGATTGCCCGCGCACTTCGCCACGTAGCGTCCGCTGCGGATGGTGCCGCCGCCGCCACCGGCGATGATGCAGGGCAGGCCCTGGTTGGTGTGGCTGTTGCCGTCGCCTAGACCCGAGCCCCACATGAAGATGGTGTTGTCAAGCAGGGTGCCGGCACCCTCGCGCAGGCTCTTCAGGCGTGCGACCAGGTAGGAGAACTGCTCGATGTTGAAGCGGTCGATCTTGGCCACGCGCTCGAGCTTGAGCGGATCGTTGCCGTGATGGCTGTTCTCATGGTGGCTCTCGCTGAAGCCGAGCTCGGGGTAGTTGATGCCGTGGTTCATCGAGCTGATCAGGGTGCCGACCCGGGTGATGTCGGTCTGCCAGGCGAGGATGAGCAGGTCGCCGAGCACCTTGACGTGCTCGCTCCATTTGACCTCGCCGGTGGGGATGGCGACCTCGAGCGGGGCCGAGCGCGCGGTCGCGGCGGAACTGTCGGTCTTGCCGCCGGCCTTCGCCCTCGCCGCCTCGGCCTGCTGGCGCTCGATGGCGGCGACGCGCTTCTCCAGCGCGCCCACGGTATCCATGTATTCGTCGAGCTGGCGCTGGTCGTCGCTGCTGATGCGCCCGCGCAGGTTCTTGGCGCCATCGAGCACGAGGTCGAGCATGCTGCGGTCGAGCGAGCCATCGTCGCTAGCGCCGCCCGCCCCGCCTGAGCCGCCAGCGAATTTTCCGGCGTCGACCGCCGGCCCGCCCTGCTTGCGCGGGGTCGATTGGCGCGAGGCGAACAGGCGCTTGAGCACCTCGCCCGGGCTGGTCTCGACCGGCAAGGGCTGGGTCGCGGTGCGGTAAGTGCCGGTGGTGTAGTAGCGGTTGTTGAGCCCCTCCTGGCCGGTGCCGCTCGCGTCGTTCTTGCGCGTGCCGAG
>JAYVMM010000669.1:0-6509 GCA_043758975.1 Planctomycetota bacterium
GGTCAGGGCTTCGGCGGCGAGAGCGACTTCCTGCGCGCCGCGCTTAGCCCACGCGACCTCGAGGCGGAGGAGCACAAGGCGCTGATCGACACCGAGGTCACCACCATCAACGGCCTCGGCGACAAGTCCCTGCGCGACTACAGCGCGGTGATCCTTGCCAATCTCGGCGAGCTGCCGCCCGGCCTGGTCGAGGGGCTGAAGACCTACGTCAAGGCCGAAGGCCACGGGCTGATCATCTTCCTCGGCGACAACGTCCAGCCCGGGCGCTACAATCAGCTGCTCTACGAGCAGGCCGGGCTGCTGCCGGGCCGCCTGGGCGAGCGCCTGATCGAGGCCGAGGACGACCCTGCCGCCGGCAAGGAGCACGGCTTCGGCTTCCTCACCAGCGAACTCAGCCATCCGGTGGTCTCGTTCTTCGCCGACAAGGAGACCACGCCTTTCCTCGCCCAGCCACGCTTCCGCAAGGCCTTCGCCATCGAGATCGCCGCTTCCGACCTCGCCGCCGCCCCGCTCGCCCCTGCCCCCGCGGTCGCCGTCGTCCCGGGCAAGACACCGGGCGCGCCCGCGCCTGCCCCCGCGCCTGCCCCCTCGCCAGCCAAGGATTCCACCAAGACCGGCGGCGGGGTGTACGTGGTGGCGCGCTTCGCCAACACCCAGCCGGCGCTGGTCGAGCGCGTCGCCGGGCGCGGCAAGGTGCTGCTCTTCGCCTCCGGCGCCAGCCGCGCCTGGGGCGACTTCCCGCTGCGTCCGGCCTTCCTCATGCTTAGCCGGCGCATGGTCGCCGAGGTCGCGCACGGCCACCAGCCGGACAAGACCATCACCGTGCACGACCGCATCGTCGAGACCCTCGGCGCCAAGGAGGCGGGGGTGGCGGTGAGCGTGCGCGATCCGCGCGGCGGCACCACCCAGATCAGCGCGATGCTCACCCAGGCCGGCGACCTCAGTAAGGTCGAGGACAGCGAGACCCACTTCGCCGGCTTCTACCAGCTCAGCCGCCCGGGCGCGCCGGAGGCGCGCTTCTACGCGGTCAACCCGCCGCGCACGGAGAGCGAGCTCGACGCCCTCGATGAGCCCTCGCTGCACGCGCGCTTCCCGCGCCTCGACTTCCAGTGGCTCGACGGCCACCTCCCGCTCACCTCGCTGATCGACCAGAAGCGCTCCGGGCGCGAGATCTGGCCGTTGCTGTTTGTGCTCTGCTGCCTGTGCCTGGTCGCCGAATCCTACCTCGCCCTGCGCTGGGCCCCGCGCGGAACCTGACAACGCTATGAAGCTCCTGCTGTGGCTGCTGTTCTTCCGCGATATCGGCGGGCGCGACGTCGAGCTGGTGTGGCCGCCGCACCTGCCCAATGCCGCCTCGCCGCTCAGCCGGCTGCTGTTCCTGATCGCCGCCGGCGCGCTGGTGGCGGTGGTGCTGTGGGTCTACCGCCGCGAGCCGGAGTACCTGCCGCAGCCGCGCCGCCGCCAGCTCGGCGCCCTGCGCATCGCCGGCGGGCTGGTGCTGCTGTTCATCCTCACCGGCGCCTTCCTCGATGTGCTGCACAAGGAGGAGTCCAAGGGCACCCTGGTAATGCTCTTCGACAGCTCGGCCTCGATGTCGATCGCCGACCGCCACGGCGACGAGCAGGAGGCGGCCGCTCTCGCGCGCACCATCGGCGCCGCCGGAGCGGCCTTCACCGCCGCCGACCTCGCCAAGATCCCGCGCACCGACCTGGTCAAGCAGGCGCTCGCCAACCCCGCCCTCGGCTTCGTCAAGGGGCTCGGCGAGCGCTTCAAGCTCGAGGCCTACACCTTCGGGCAGAGCGCGCAGATCACCCCACTCGAGCTCGGCGCACCTGACGCCACCGGCGGCCCGCTCGCGGCGCTGCCGCCGGCGACCGAGAATGCGACCCAGCTCGGCGGCGCCCTGCGCGACACCGCGCGCCGGCTCAAGGGGCGCAAGGTGGACGGCGTGGTGGTGTTCACTGACGGTGGCTGGAACCGCGGCGAGGACCCCCAGCTCGCCGGCGCCGACCTCGGGGTGCCGGTGTTCACCGTCGGCGTCGGCGTGCCGCAGACCAAGGACATCGAGATCCCCTTCATCTCCGCCGACGACGTGGTGTTCAAGGGCGACAGCTTCCCGCTCACCGTGCGCGTCAAGCAGCGCGGCTACGCCGGCGCCAGCGTCCATCTCGTGATCAAGCAGATCGACCAGGTCAGCAAGAGCGAGGAGGTGGTCAAAGACCAGACCATCGACTTTGACGAGCAGCTCGAGCACACCCACATCATCGACGTCACCCCGAAGAAGGCGGGCACCTTCACCTTCAGCGCCGAGATCGAGCCGATGAAGGACGAGATGAGCGTCGACAACAACAAGAAGAGCAAGCCCGGGGTGACGGTGGTGGATAAGAAGATCCGCGTGCTGCTGGTCGAGGACAGCCCGCGCTGGGAGTCGCGCTTCCTCACCTCCATCCTGGAAGGCGACAAGCAGCGCATCGAGCCCTCCTTCGTCCTGCGCCAGGTCGACGAGCGCGTACTCAGCACCGACAGCCGCTACAAGCGCGAGTTCCCGCGCACCATGCCCGAGCTGCGCAACTACGACGTCATCGTGCTCGGCAACATCAGCGGCGAGTCCTTCACCAAGGACGAGCTGAAGAACCTCGCCGCCTACGTGCAGAAGGAGGGCGGCGGGCTGATGGTCATCGCCGGCACCAACGCCACTCCCGACTCCTACGCCGGCACCCCGATCGAGGACCTGCTGCCGGTCGAGTTCGAGCCCCAGCCGGCGAGCTCGATCGAGGATGAGCTGCAGCGCTCGCTGAAGACCGGCTTCCACGTCATGCTCACGCCCGAGGGCAAGCGCGCCACCGTGCTGCGCCTGGCCGCCGACTCGCATGAGAACGAGCTGCTGTGGGAGAAGGCCGAGCCGCTGTTCTGGTGCTACCCGGCCAAGCGCCTGAAGCCCGGCGCCACCGCCCTTTTGATCAACGCCGCTGCCGCCGGCTCGCGCGCCGGCCTTGAAGCCGGCACCCCGGTGCTGGCGCAGGAGCGCTACGGCAAGGGCCAGGTGGTCTACCTCGCCAGCGACGAGACCTGGCGCTGGCGCTTCAAGCCGGGTCCGCAGTACCACCGCCGGCTGTGGGGCCAGCTGATCAACTCGCTGGCCATGGCCCATCTCCTGGGCAAGACCAACCGCGTGGCGATCGAGACCGACCGCGCCGAATACGCGGTCGGTGACCACGCCGAGCTGATCGCGCGCGTGCTCGACAAGGACTTCAACAAGCTGGTCGCCGACAACGTTACCCTGGTGGTCGACCACGGCGAGCTCAACAAGGACACCGTGGTGCTCAATGCGGTGAAGGACCAGCCCGGGCTGTTCAAGGGCGAGTACGTGCCCGCCGCCGAGGGCGACTACCTCCTCGCCCTGCAGGGCGAGGAGGAGGAGGCCGAGCGCGCCTTCAAGGCGGTGGTGCCGCACATCGAGTTCGACGACCCCGGCATGCGCGCCGAGCTGCTCCAGCAGCTCAGCGCCGCCACCAAGGGCAGCTTCGTCCCCCTCGCCGACCTCGGCAAACTGATCAATGAGCTCAAGGAGCAGAAGCACGTGCTCGAGCCGCGCCGCGAGGAGCGCACGCTGTGGAACGCGCCCGGGGTGATCGTGCTGTTCGCCCTGCTCTTCGGCCTCGAATGGTTCCTACGCAAACGCTCGGACCTGCTATGAGTAGCCGCCCTCCCATCCACCACTTCCGCGTTCTGCTGGCGGCGCCTCCTGCAGCCGGCCTGGGGAGGCCGCGATGAGTTCGCAGCTGCTGCTCGACAAGCTCGACCAGGTGCGCCGCCGCCAGCGCGCGGTGGCGGTCGCCGCCGGCGCCTGCAAGTCGCTGCTCGCCATGCTCGGGTTGATCGTCGCCTTCTTCCTGCTCGACTGGCTGGTGCTCAGCCGCTCGGTGGCGGAGAACGGCGGCGACAAGGCGGCGCGCGCGCTCTTGGTGCTGGCCATCCTCGCGGTGTTCGCCTACGTGCTGTGGCGCACGGTGATCCTCGAGCTGCGCCGGCATCCCGACGACGACGAGATCGCACTGCGCGTCGAGCGCGGCCACCCCGAACTGCGCGGGCGCCTGATCTCGACCATCCAGCTGACGCGCGGCGGCGCCGCGGCGGTCTCCGCTGAGCTGATCGAGGCGCTCGAGGCCGACACCATGAGCTTCACCGGCGGCTTGAGCTTCACCGACATCATCAGCGTCGCGGTGCTCAAGAAGGTGGCGCTGGTCGCCGGTGGGTTGACCGTGCTCGCGCTCGGCCTGGGCGCCTGGCGCGCCGACTTCACCAAGGCGCTGTTCGCCCGCCTGCTGCTCACCGAGCAGGCCTATCCCACCGCCGCGCGCATCCTCAGCGCCACCCCCGGCGGGCGGGTGCCGCACGGCGAGCCCTACATCATCTCAATCGAACTCGACCCCAAGGGCGTGCTGCCCGAGCACGCCAGCGCCACCCTGCGCAACGCTGCCGGCCAGGGCAGTGAACTGATCCTCGCGCGCGTGCCCGCCGCCGCCGGCACTGGTGCCGGTGCCGAGAGCAAGCCGGCGGTCTACCGCGGCACCATCGAGCACGTGCTCGAGGACCTCGAGTACCGCCCGGCGGCGCACGACGCCCTGTGGACGCGCTTCGAGCGCATCAAGGTGCAGTACCGCCCGGCGGTCAAGGCGCTCAGCCTGACCAGCCATTTCCCCAAGTACCTCGCGCGCGCCGACGAGACCTCGGCGGTGGGCGACATCCGCGCCCCGGTCGGCACCCTCATCCACCTCACCGCCAACCTCAACAAGGAGGTCAAGAGCGCGCGCATGCAGGTACGTGACGACAAGAACGCTGGGCGCCCGCTCGAGATGAAGCTCGATGCCGCGCGCACCACCGCCACCATCGACCTGCCGATCCAGGTCAGCGGCTACTACCGCATCAACCTGCACTGCGTCGACGACTTCGACAACGCCAGCCCGATCGACTACACCATCGATGCCATCAAGGACCGCCCCCCGGTGGTCAAGATCAGCTTCCCGGCCCAGGACAAGACCGTCACCCGTTTCGCGCACTGGCCGATCCGCTTCAGCGCGCGCGACGACTACGGCCTGGTGCGCGGCTTCCTCAAGTACCGCGTCACCGCGGTGCCCAAGGACGGCGCCGCCGATGCCGCCTCCGCCGATGACCCCGAGAACGGTCCACCCCCGCAGAGCTTGCCGATCGAGGGCCTGATCACCGGCAAAGGCCAGAAGGAGGTCGCCGGCGAGGTGGTATTCGACCTGCGCGCGCTCGCCAGCCTCCAGCCGGACAGCCGGGTGACCTACTGGATCGAGCTGGACGACAACCAGGAGCCTGACGCAAATCACGGCCGCAGCCAGAGTTACACCTTCAACGTGGTTGATGTCGCGGTCATGCAGGAGATGCTCGACCGCGAGCGCAACACCCTCATCGAGGGGGTCCAAGGGGTGCGCGACAAGGAAAAGGACAACCGCGACAGCGTCGACCACATCCGTCGCGACCTGCCCGCTGCAACCGCCCCGCCACCTGGGCAGTAACAGTTCACTTCCCCGTCCGTTCCCCGATACTGCCCGCACCCGTCAGCCAGGAGCCAGCAATGCCCCGCACCCCGATCCGCCGCACCCTGAGTGCGACCTTGCTCGCGCTCGCCACCGTCTCCCTCGCCGTGCAGGCCGAGGAGACCGTCCAGGTGTCGCGTTCGGTGCGCCTGGAGGAGGGCCGCCAGAAGGGGGTGGGCACCCTGACCATGGGCATCAGCCGGGAGCTCAAGGGCCTGGTGCAGGAGTACCAGTACAACGGCATCGGCCAGGAGCCGCAGCTGGCGGTGCTGGGCAAGCTCTCCGAGTCGCTCACCCGGCTGGCCGACGCCAACGCCGCCGCCGGCAGCGAGAACATGCCGTGGGTGGTGACCCGCCTTGCCGCCGCGCGCGAGCTCAAGAACCTCGGCGAACTGCGCAAGGAGCTGCTCACCGCCAGCGGCGGGCAGGACAAGATCGTCAAGCAGCTCACTGAGCTGCTCGCCTCGGTGCAGAAGGAGTTCGGCAAGGTCGGGGTCAAGGGCGACCTCAAGGACCTCATCCAGGAGCAGGCCAAGCTCAAGCAGACCACCGAGAAGCTCGGCGACCAGACCCTGGGCAAGAAGGCGGAGAACCTCAACCCCGAGCAGAAAGCCGACCTCGAGAAGGTCGCCCAGCAGCAGAACGCGCTCGAGCAGGGCGTGCAGGCCGCGCTCGAGAACCTCAAGGCCCAGGCCCAGGAGCTGGCCAAGACCGATCCCGCCCAGGCCAAGAACGTCGAGGAGGCGGTCAAGGAGCTGGAGAAGGACAAGGTCCAGGAGGCCATGCAGCAGGCCGCCGACAAGGTCGCGGACAACCAAATGGCCAAGGCCGAGGAGAAGCAGCAGCAGGCGCTCGATGCGCTCAACCAGGCGCAGAAGAAGCTCGACCAGACCGCCAGCGATCCGCTCGCCAAGCTCGAGCAGGACCTGGCCAAGCTCGACAACC
>JAYVMM010000670.1:0-7507 GCA_043758975.1 Planctomycetota bacterium
CCCGCGCGCCAACCCGACGGGCGGGCGTCGGGCGAGAAGGCCGCCGAGCTGTTGGCGGCGGCCCGCCGCGATGGCTACCAGCGCTTCGAATGGCTCCACCTCCGGCGCGACGGCGAGGAGCTCCCGGTCGAGGTCACCCTCACCCCGGTGACCCTGGCCGGGCGGCAGGTGCTGCTGGCGGTGTGGCATGACCTGCGCGGCCACAAGCTGCAGGAGGCGGCCCTGCGCCGCGCCAAGGAGGAGGCCGAGGGCGCGGCGCGTGCCAAGAGCGAGTTCCTCGCCACCATGAGCCACGAGATCCGCACGCCGATGAACGGCGTGCTGGGCATGGCCGGTCTGCTGCTCGACACCACGCTCTCGGAGGACCAGCGCGGGATGCTTGACGCCCTGCGCAGCAGCGCCGACGGCCTGCTCACCATCATCAACGACATCCTCGACTTCTCCAAGATCGACGCCGGGCGGATGGAGCTCGAGGCCGTCGATTTCGACCTGCGCACGGTGGTCGAGGAGGTGGTGCTGCTGCTCGCCGGGCCGGCCCAGGACAAGGGCCTGGAGATCGCCTGCGCCATCATGGAGGAGGTACCGGTGGCGGTACGCGGCGATCCCGGGCGGCTGCGCCAGGTGCTGGTCAACCTCATCGGCAACGCGGTGAAATTCACCGCCACCGGCGAGGTCATCGTCCGCGTCACCCTGGCGCCGCCACCCGCCGCCGCCGCCGCACCGTCGGCGGCGATGTACGCCTTCGAGGTGGTCGATAGCGGCATCGGCATCCCGCTCGCGGCGCAGGCGCGGCTGTTCCAGTCCTTCAGCCAGGCCGACAGCTCGACCACCAGGCGCTACGGGGGCACCGGGCTGGGCCTGGTGATCTGCAAGCGCCTGGTCGAGCTGATGGGCGGTGGGATCGCGGTCGAGAGTGCGCCCGGAGCGGGCAGCACCTTCCGCTTCACCCTCAGCCTGCAACCGCTCGGCGGCGCGGGTGGGCCACGCGCGGATGCGCTCACCGGGGTGGTCGCGCTGGTGGTGCAGGGCAACGCCAGCTGCCGCGCCATCCTCAGCCGCCAGCTCGCCGGCTGGGGCCTGCGCTGCAGCGCAATCGGCGATGGCGTCGCCGCGCTCACCGAGCTGCGGCGCGCGCGCGCCGCCGGGCAGCCCTGCCGCCTGGTGGTGATCGACCGCCAGCTGCCTGGGCAGGCCGGCGCCGAGCTTTGTGCCCAGCTGCGCGCGGAGGCGGGCGCGGCGGCGCTGACGGTGGTGCTGCTCAACCCGCTCTCGCTGCTGCCCGGCGGCGGCATCCGCCTGCCCGGCATCGACGCCAGCCTGAGCAAGCCGGTGCGCCATGCCCAGCTGCGCGAGCTGCTGCTGCGCCTGCTCGGCGGCGGCAGCCAGGAAGGCGTGCCGCCGGCGCCGCGGCACGCATGCGGTAGCGGCATGCTGTTCAGCGGGCGCGCGCTGGTGGCGGAGGACAATGCCGTCAACCAGCGCCTCGCGGTCGCCCAGCTGGGCAAGCTCGGGGTTCATGCCGACGTCGCCGCCGACGGCGCCGAGGCCCTCGCCGCGCTCACGCGGCTGCCCTATGATGTCGTGCTGATGGACTGCCAAATGCCGGAGATGGACGGCTTCCAGGCGACCCGCGAGCTGCGCCGGCGCGAGGCGGCGCGCGGGGGCGCCCGGCGCCTGCCGGTGATCGCCATGACCGCCAATGCGCTCGACGGGGACCGCGAGCGCTGCCTGGAGGCGGGCATGGACGACTACCTCGCCAAGCCGGTGGACATCGAGGCGCTGAGCGGGGCGATCGCGCGCTTCCTGCCGGTGGCGAGCGCGGTGCCGCCGCCGCCAGACGCCACCGCGGTCGATCCCGGCGCGGTGAGCCGCATGCGCCGCGAGATCGGTGACGATGCGGTGGTCGATGACATCCTGCGCTTGTTCACCGCCGAGGCGCCGGCGCAGTGCGCCGAGATCGCTGCCGCCCATGCCCAGGGCGACGCCGAGCGCCTGCGCCGCCTCGTCCACCGGCTGCGCGGTTCGAGCCAGATCATCGGCGCCGTGCGCATGGCCGAGCGCTGCGCGCAGATCGAGCGCCTCGCCAGCGAGCACGATCTCCAGCGCGCCAGCGCGCCGGTCGGCGAGTTGGCGGCGCTGGTCGCGGCGGCAGTGCAGGCGCTGGTCCGCCCGGGGAGCTCGGCGTGAAGGCGCCGGGGCGGTACCGCGCGGGCGCGGCATTGCGTAGCGTGGCATATCCGCGCCGGCGGCTAGGATCCGCCCGTGATGCCTGAGGCCAAGGACGCGCATCCCGCCCCGCCGTCCGCCCCCTGGGAAGCCGGCGCCGGGCGCGCTGCCGGCGCCAGCGCCAGCGCCAGCGCCAGCGCCGAAGCGGGCGCACTGGCGCGGCTGTGGGTCCTGGCGCGCGGCGAGCGCTGGCTGATGGTGCGCGGCCTGGCGCTGCAGGCGGCGCAGTCGATCTCCTACCTGCCCTTCACCTTCGGCCTGCAGTACCTCATCGACACCCTCATCCCGCGCTGCCGCGATGAGCACATCCTGTGGCCGATCGCCGCCTATGCGGCCGCGAACATCCTGTGGTGGCCGCTGCACGGCTGGTGCACCGTGCGCGCCTACGCCGCCAGCCAGACCCTGGTGCGCTCGATGGTCGCCCAGCTTCGCCGCCTGGTGGTCGACCAGCTGCAGCGCCTGTCGCTCGACTTCTTCACCAGCCGCGGCGCCGGCGCGCTGTCCAACCAGGTGACGGTGGACATGGGCAAGGTCGAGAACCTGCTCACCACCATCGCCGCCGGCTTCATGGTCAACCTCTCGCTCTCGCTCGCCGCTGGGCTCTACCTGCTGTGGCTCAACCCGCTGCTCTGCCTGGTCGCCCTCGCGGTGATCCCGCCGCAGTTCCTGCTCATGCGCCTGATGCGCGGGCGCATGGACCGCCTGAGCATGCACACCCAGCGCACCGGCGAGGGCTTCTCCTCGAAGATGGTCGAGTTCATCGCCGGCATGCGCCTGACCAAGAGCTTCGGCAACGAGGAGGAGATGGCGGGCCGGCTGCACGATTCGATCGAGGATTTGCGCAGCGCCGGGCTCGAGGCCAGCTTGGCCATGCGCTGGGTGGCGATGGGCATGCAAATGACCGCGCAGTTCATGCCGGTGCTGGTGTGGTGCGTGGGCGGCGCGCTCTACGTCTCCGGCACCGGCGGCACCACTCTCGGCCAGCTGGTGGCCTTCACCTCCTCGCTCGGCTTCCTGGTCGCCGGGGTGCACGCCTTCACCTCCAGCTTCGAGGCCTATGTGCTGGCCAAGCCGGGCCTGGCCGCGCTCTTCGGCATCCTCGACAGCGATGAGCTCGAGGGCTTCGGCAAGGCGACCAAGGAGGTGGCGATCAGCGGGCGGATCTCCTTCGCCGGGGTCTCCTTCCGCTACCCCAGCGGCGGCACGGTGCCCGCGCTGTGCGGGCTCGACCTCGAGATCGCCGCCGGCGAGCGCATCGGGCTGGTGGGCGAGACTGGTGCCGGCAAGAGCACCTTCCTCGACCTGGTGGTCGGCTTCTACGCCCCCAGCGCGGGCACCATCTTCTATGATGGCCATCGCCTGCAGGAGATCGGCCTGCGCCAGCTGCGCAGCGCCATCGCCATCATGGGCCAGGACGCCTTCTGCTGGAACGCCAGCGTGCGCGAGAACATCCGCTTCGGACGCCCGGGGGCGAGCGACGAGGAGGTCCGGCAGGCGGCGGTGCGCGCCCAGGCCGACGACTTCATCTCCCGCCTCGAGCACGGCTACGACACCAGCTGCGGCGAACGCGGTGCGCGGCTCTCTGGCGGCGAGCGCCAGCGCATCGCCTTGGCGCGGGTGTTCCTGCGCGACCCGCGGGTGGTGGTGCTCGATGAGCCGACCAGCGCGCTCGACCTCGAGACCGAGGCGCGCCTGCAGCAGGACCTCGAGCAGCTCTGCCGCGGGCGCACCACCTTCATCGTCGCCCACCGCCTCTCGACCCTGCGCGGGGTCGACCGCGTGCTGGTCTTCAGCCAGGGGCGCATCATCGAGGACGGCGCACCCGCCGAGCTGGTGGTGCGCCCGGACAGCCAGTTCGCCCGCCTGCTCAGTCTCCAGGAGCAGCGCATCGGCGTCGGCGGCTGAGGGTGCGCGCGGGCTGATCGCCGGCTCGACCTTGAGATCGCTGCGGTGGGAGAGAAGATCGCGACCAGCCACGCTGCGCCGGAGAAGGCATGCCCGACGATATTGATAAGGTGCTCGCCCAGCTGCAGCAGGTCATCCTCGGCAAGCAGCATACCCTGCGCCTGGCGCTGTGCTGCCTGCTCGCGCGCGGCCATCTCCTGATCGAGGACATCCCCGGGGTGGGCAAGACCACCCTCGCCAGCGCGCTGGCGCGCTGCCTCGGACTCAGCCTGCGCCGGGTGCAGTTCACCAGCGACCTGCTGCCCGCCGACATCATCGGCAACGTGATCTTCGACCGCGAGCGGGGCACCTTCGTCTTCCATGCCGGCGCGATCTTCGCCCAGCTGGTGCTCGCCGACGAGATCAACCGCGCCTCCCCGAAGACCCAGAGCGCGCTGCTCGAGGCGATGGAGGAGCGCCAGGTCACCGTCGACGGTCAGAGCCATGCCCTGCCGGTGCCGTTCTTCGTCATCGCCACCCAGAACCCGCACCATCAGATCGGCACCTTCCCGCTGCCCGAGTCGCAACTCGACCGCTTCCTCATGCGCCTCGATCTCGGCTACCCCGACCGCGCCGCCGAGCGCGAAATGCTCACCGGCCCCGACCGCCGCGGCCTGGTCGATGGTCTGCGCCCGGCGCTGACGGTCGAGCAGCTGGTCGCGCTGCAGGAGCGCGTGGGGAAGATCGTGGTGGCGCCGCCGCTGCTCGATTACCTGCTCGACCTGCTCGCGCTCACCCGCGCCCAGCGTCCGCCCGGCAGCGGGCTGTCGCCGCGCGCCGGCCTCGCGCTGCAGCGCGCCGCCCAGGCCTGGGCGCTGATGGCCGGGCGCGCGATGGTCATCCCCGAGGATGTGCAGGCGGTCGCTGCCAGCGTCATGGCCCATCGCCTGCGCGGCGAGCTGCCCGGCTCCGCGCACGACGGGCGTGCCCTCGCCGAGGCGTACCTGCGCACGGTGGCGGTGCCGTGACCGCCGCCGGCGCGCGCGGCGCGCGCATCCGCCTGCGCCCCACCGCCGCGGTGCCCTACCTCGCCTTCCTGCTGGTCTGCATCTACGGCGGCGCGGTGCACTACCAGAGCAACGCCGCCTATCTGGTGCTGGCGCTGAGCACCGCCTGCGCCCTGGTTTCCGGGGTGCACGCCCGGCGCAACCTCGAGGGGCTGACGGTGCGCTCGGCGGCGGCGCCGCCGCCCGCGCTCAGCGGCGATCCCCTGCTTGCAACCCTCACCCTGAGCACCGGCGCCCAGGCCGTCGCCGCGGTGGAGGTGGTGCTGCCCGAGGCGGACAGCGCAGCGCTCGCCAGCGTCTCCCACCTCGGCGCTGTCGGCTCACTCGACCTCGCGCTCACCCTGCCGCCGCGCCGGCGCGGCGAATACCGCCTGACCCGCGTGCGCCTGTGCACCACCTTCCCGCTCGGGCTGTTCCGCGCCTGGGTCGAGCTCGAGCAGCCGCTGTGCTGGCTGATCTACCCGCGCCCGCTGCCCGCCGGCGCGGATGAACCGCCGGATCCGCCCAGCGATGAGAGCGCGCGCGAGCGCAGCGGCCCCGGCGACTTCCTCGGCCACCGCGCCTGGGTGCTCGGCGATCCCCAGCGCCATGTCGATTGGCGTGCGGCGGCGCGCGGCGGGCCGCTGCTGGTCAAGCAGTACGGCGGCGGCGCCGAGGCCAGCGCAGCGCTGAGCTGGGAGGAGTCCGGCGGCGGCGACATCGAGGAGCGGCTGTCGCGCCTCGCCGGGCGCGTGCTCGCGCTCGAGCGCAGCGGCGCCACCTATGCCCTCAGCATGCCCGGGCAGAGCTACGCCGCGGCTAGCGGCCAGGCGCACTTCCACGACTGCATGGGCGCGCTCGCGCGCTTTTCAGTCTAGCCATGGTCGCGCTGAGCTTGGGATCGGCGGTGGGGGCGGCGCCGGGCGCGAGCGCGGACCAGCTGCGCGTGCGCCGGCTGATCACCGCCATGGCGATGGCCACCCTGCCCTTCGCCATCGAGCTGCCGCCGTGGGAGGTGCTCGGCATCGCGGTGTGCGGCTGGGTGCGGGTGGCGCGCGACCGCCGCGGCGCCGGCGCGGTGCCACGCGTGGTGCGCACTCCGGCGCTGGTGCTGGTGGTGATCGCGCTGTGGTTCTCGGGCGCGCTCGGGGTCGGATTGGCGCTCGGCACGCCGATGGCCATCGCCTTCTGCTGGCTCAAGCTGCTCGAGATGAACAGCGCGCGCGACTACCGCCTATGCTGCTTCCTCGGCTTGTTCCTGGTCGCGGTGCTGCTCTTCGACGTGCAGTCGATGCTCGCCTGCCTGTGGTCGATCGCCACCATGGCGATGATCTTCCGCGCCCTCGCCAGCCTGGTGATCGTCGATGCGGTGGCGGTGGCGGCGACGCGCGCCGGCACCGGACGGCTGCTGCTGCACGCGCTGCCGCTCGCGCTGGTGGTCTTCGCCCTCACCCCGCGCCTGCAGCTCGACCTGCCCAACGTCAGCGGCCAGGGGGTCTCGGGCTTCACCGACCACATGCGCCCCGGTGACATCGCGCGCATGGCGACCAGCGACAAGATCGCCTTCCGCGTCGAATTCCCCGAGGGCCTGCCCAACGGGAGCGAGCTCTACTGGCGCGGGCTGGTGATGAACGCCAGCCCGGACGGCTCGCAGTGGCGGGTCGAGGAGGTGCCGCCGTGGGCCGACCGACCGCAGCCCTGGAAGGGGGGCGAGAAGCTGCCGGGCCTGGTCCAGGACATCACCCTGATGCCCGATGGCCAGCGCTGGATGTTCGCGCTCGAAAGCCCGCTGGAGCTCGCCACCGGCGCCGGCCGGCGCGCCGACAACGGCACCCTGCGCTATGGCCAGCCGGTCAACCACGTGCTCTCCTACCGCGTCACCTCGCGCCTCGGCGACCGCGCGACGGACTACGATCCCTATGCCAGCGCCTCCTTCCGCGCCATGCGCAAGGAGATCAAGGAGCTCGCGGCGCAGCTCAAGCAGGAGGGCAGCGCCGAGGCGTCGGCGCAGCGCATCACCACCTACTTCGCCGAGCAGGGCTTCACCTACTCGCTCAACCCGGGCACCCTCGGCGAGGATGCGCTCTACCGCTTCCTCTTCGAGACCAAGGTCGGCTTCTGTTCGCACTACGCCACCGCCTTCGCCACCCTGATGCGCCTGATGGGCTTCCCGGCGCGGGTGGTGGTCGGCTATCGCGGCGGCGAGATCAATAGCGTCGGCGATTTCGTCGAGGTGCGCCAGCTTCATGCCCACGCCTGGGCCGAGGTGCGCCTGCTGGAGAGCGACGGCAACGGCGGCAGCAGCTGGAGCTGGAAGCACTACGACCCCACCAGTGGCCTGCCGGTGGCGC
>JAYVMM010000671.1:0-3167 GCA_043758975.1 Planctomycetota bacterium
CCCTCCTTGAGGATGCGCACGAGCGCGGCGTCGCTCAGCACCAGGCTGATGCGCCGGCTGCGCAGGCGCTCGCCGATGCGGTTGAGCTGCAGGGTGATGATGCTGCGCAGCTCGGTGCGGGTGAGCGGGGTGAACACCACCATGTCGCTGAGGCGGTTGAGGAACTCGGGGCGGAAGTGGCTCTTCACCTCATTGAGCACGCGTTCCTTGGTGCCTTCCATGAATTCGCCGCCGGCGGTGACGCCCTTGAGCAGCAGATCGGCGCCGATGTTCGAGGTCATGATCACCATCGTGTTCTTGAAGTTCACCGTGCGCCCCTGGCCGTCGGTGAGGTGGCCCTCGTCGAGCAGCTGGAGCAGGGCGTTGAACACCTGCGGGTGCGCCTTCTCGACCTCGTCGAACAGCACCACCGTGTAGGGCCGCCGGCGCACCGCCTCGGTGAGCTGGCCGCCCTCGTCGTAGCCGATGTAGCCGGGCGGCGCGCCGATCAGGCGCGAGACGCTGTGGCTCTCCATGTACTCGGACATGTCGATGCGCACGATGTGCTTGTCGTCGTCGAAGAGCTCGGCCGCGAGCGCCTTGGCGAGCTCGGTCTTGCCCACCCCGGTGGGGCCGAGGAAGAGGAAGGAGCCGAGCGGCTGGCCCTCGTCGCCGAGGCCGGCGCGGTTGCGCAGCACCGCGTTGGCGACCGCCTCGACCGCCTCGTCCTGGCCGATCACGCGCGCGTGCAGGCGCTCGCCGAGATGAAGCAGGCGCTCGCGCTCGCCCTGGTTGAGGCGGTTGGCCGGGATGCCGGTCCAGCGGCTGACCACCTCGGCGATGTCGTCGGGGCCGACGCTCTCGCCGAGCATGCGCGGGCCGCTCTCCTTGGCCGCGGCGGTCTCAGCGAGCTTGCGCTCGAGCTCGGGGATCACCCCATAGCGCAGCTCGGCGACCTTGCCGAGGTCGTAGCGGCGCTCGGCGATCTCCATGTCGCGCTTGGCCTCCTCGAGCTTGGTGCGCATGCGCCGCTGCTCCTCGACCGCGCCCTTCTCCTTTTGGTATTGCGCGGTGAGCACGCCCTTCTCCTCCTTGATGCGCGCGAGCTCCTCTTTGACCTTGTCCAGACGCGTGCGCGAGGCGGAGTCGGACTCGCGCGCGAGCGCAGTGGCCTCGACCTCGAGCTGGAGGTGGCGGCGGTTGAGCTGGTCGAGCTCGGCGGGCGCGGAGTCGAGTTCGACGCGGGTGTTGGCGCACGCCTCGTCGACCAGGTCGATGGCCTTGTCGGGCAGGAAGCGCTCGGAGATGTAGCGGCTAGAGAGCTCGGCCGCCGCCACCAGCGCGGCGTCGGCGATGCGCACGCCGTGGTGGCTCTCGTAGCGCTCGCGCAGCCCGCGCAGGATCGAGATGGTGTCCTCGATTGAAGGCTCGCCGACCATTACCGGCTGGAAGCGGCGTTCGAAGGCGGCGTCCTTCTCGATGTGCTTGCGGTACTCGTCGAGGGTGGTGGCGCCGATGCAGTGCAGCTCGCCGCGCGCGAGCAGCGGCTTGAGCAGGTTGGCGGCGTCCATCGCGCCCTCGGCCTTGCCCGCCCCCATCAGGTTGTGCATCTCGTCGATGAAGAGGATGATGCGGCCCTCGCCGGCGCGCACTTCGTCGAGCACCGCCTTGAGGCGCTCCTCGAACTCGCCGCGGAACTTGGCGCCGGCGACCAGCGCGCCGAGGTCGAGCGCGATCACGGTCTTGTCCTTGAGCCCCTCAGGCACGTCGCCCTTGACGATGCGGTTGGCCAGCCCTTCGACGATGGCGGTCTTGCCCACCCCGGGCTCGCCGATCAGCACGGGATTGTTCTTGGTCCGGCGCGAGAGCACGCGCACCACCCGGCGGATCTCCTCGTCGCGCCCGATCACCGGGTCGAGCTTGCCCTTGCGGGCATCAGCGACCAAGTCGCGTCCGTACTTGCTCAGCGCCTCGAAGTTCTGCTCGGCGCTCTCGCTGGTGACCTTGCGCCCCTTGCGCACCTCGTCGATGGCCTTGACCAGGGTGGTGCGCCCGAGGCCCTGCTTCTCGAGCACGGCGCCGACGCGGCGGTCACCGGCCAGGCCGATGAGGAGATGATCGACCGCGAGGTGGGAGTCGCCACGCGCCCTCTGCTCACGCTGGCCGGCGGTGATCACCTTCATGAAGTCGCCGCCGAAGCCGAGCTGGGCGGGCGGCGGGTTCTGCGCCGGCAGCTCCTGGATGGCGCGGGTCAGGGCGGCACAAAGCGCGCCGGGATTGGCGCCGGCCTTCTCCGCCAGGCGCCGCGCCAGGCCATCGGTCTCGGCGAAGAGGCTGGCCGCGAGGTGCAGCGGCTCGATCTGGGCGTGCTGGCTGCCCTGCGCGAGCTCCTGCGCCGCGACCAGCGCGGCGCGCGAGCGTTCGGTCATGGTGTTGGGATCGAACATAACCCGTACTCCTACCGGAATGGTTCCGGCTGCCGTGCAGGGAGCGCGCCCCATGCCCATCGGCGACCTGATGCGCCAGGGAGTTAGGGCGAAGCGCCGGGGAAAACAGGATCTTTTTAGACAGGTAACCGTGTCAATTCGACGAAGTCACAGGCGGCTGCAACCGGACATCCGCCGGGCAGTCGAGCGAATGCAGGAACTGCACCGGGCTGAGGTAGCAGGCCGAGCTGGGATGTCCGCCGCCGCCGCGCCGGTCGGCGATGCCGGCGCAATCGAGGGTGCCGCCCTCGGCGGCGCGCAGGCTGTGCACCCACTGCCCGTGCGTGCCCTTGCGGTAGTAGATGATGGCGAGGTCGAAGCCCAGCCCGCCGGCGGCGGTGGGCAGGCAGATATGGTCGCCGACCTCGTTCTGGTCCTGGTTGCAGTTCACCGCCAGGGCGCGCACGCCGTCGAGGCCGTAGGGGCGCGCGACCGCGGTGCCCTGCAGTACCGCCTTGGCCACGCGCTCGGCGCGTGCCTCGACCAGGGGGTGGCCGATGCGCGCCATCAGTGCGAGGTCGGCCTCGAGCAGGCCCTTGAAGCGGTCGCCGGGAAAGCTCTGCGCCAGGCCGGCGGCGATGGCGCGGCTGTCGGGCAGCGCCCAGCGCCAGAGGTCCTTGTCCTTGATGTAGGCCAAAACCGGTGGCGCCGGCAGCGCGCCGAAGAGTACCTTCCAGGTCAACGTGCTGCCGCACTCGCTGG
>JAYVMM010000672.1:0-13827 GCA_043758975.1 Planctomycetota bacterium
CAAGTCGTCCGCCTATTGGTTGGCGAAGAGGCTGCGCATCAATTGCGTCACTAGGGAGAGTGTGCTCAACGCGAGCAGCCACCCCCATGTGCGCCACGCGCGTTCTGCACCAGGTAGAGCAGCGCCTGCCGGAGCTGGAGGTCGTCGAGCGCCATGGTGCCGCCGCCCCAGTGGTCGACCAGGGTGAGCGCGACGGCGGGCGGTGCCTTCATCCGCGCGCAGGCAAAGCTCGGCGCGCACCAGCCTGAGGCAGCCCTGCGCCAGGGCGGCGGAATCGGCCTGGCGGCGTGGTGGCGCCTTCGGGCTGGTGAAGGCGAGCAGGGCGGTGACCGTGCGATTGAGCGTGAGCACGCCCTCCTGGATCGCGCTCGCGTAGCGGTGGCGGTGGTCGTCCGCCGGCAGATCGCGGGCGAGCAGGCTGGCGAAGCCGGCGATGCCGTTGAGCGGGTTGCGGATCTCGTGCGCCACCCCGGCGGCCATCTCGCCGAGCTGCTTGAGACGGTCGGCGCGCTCCACGCTTTCGCGCAGGCGCCGCACCTCGGTGACGTCCTCGAGGACCTCGACCGCGCCGATCACCGCGCCGTCGGCGGCGTGCAGCGCGGTGGACTTGGCGGCGAGGATGCGGCGGTCGCCGTCCGGCCCGCGCACAGTGCGCTCGTAGCCCGCGACCAGCTCGCTGCAGCTGAGCACGCGCAGCAGCGGGCTGTCGGGGAAGAGCGCGCGGTAGTCGGCGCCGACCGCCTCGCGCAGCACCCCGCGCAGGAGCGCGCTGGCGGCGGCGTTGCAGGTGGTGATGCGCGCCGTGCCGTCGACCGCCAGCACCCCGGAGGTGACCGCGCCCATCACCAGGTTGAGCCAGGCGGTGACGCGGTCGAGCTCGTTCACCTTGTCGCTCAGCCGGATGCTGGCGGTGAGCAGCTGCTCCTACTTGAGCTGCATCACTTCCTTTCGGCGCAGGATCTGCGCCGAGAGCGCGCCGGTGGACTCGTCGAACAGCCGCAGCGCGGCCTCGATGTCGCTCAGCTTGGGCGGGACGGGCTCAGACACGGCGCCTCGGGGGGGGCAGCAGCACGAGCATGGAAATCGACAGCTTGCAGGCGAGCAGGGTCGAGAGCCGCGGTGCCGGCAGCATCAGCATCAGCATCAGCACCGCGAGGATGCTGATCACCCCCACCGCGAAGAGCATCTCGGTGCGCCGGCTCAGCCGTTCGGCGGTGGTGAGCATCAGGTTGGGGGCTTCGACCGGCACACGCGCTCCTGGCGGGATGTCGAGCTTTGGGACACCGCTGTCGGGGGCTGCGACAGGCGGGGCTTCCTGGGCGCGCTCCACCCCCCGCAGGGCGCGCGCTGTGCCAATCCCCCAGGCCCTGCCCGGCGGCCAGGATCCTGGACGTAAGCGGCTGCGGCGGCTGCACCTCAATGGGCGGGCGAGGGGGCGGCGATTGCGCCAGGGCGCGCCGGACGACACTGGGGCCACCATGGACGCCTATGGCGCGCTGCTGCGCCCGCTGCTCTTCCGCCTCGAGGCCGAGACCGCCCATCACCTGATGCTCGGCGCGCTCGCGCGCGCGCGCCCGCTCGCTGGCCTGGTCGTGCGCCTGCACCCCGCCGCCGATGTCCGCCTCGAGCAGCGCCTGTGGGGCCTGCGCTTCGCCAGCCCGGTGGGCCTCGCCGCGGGTCTGGACAAGAACGGGGTCGCCATCGATGCCCTCGCCGCCTGCGGCTTCTCCCATGTCGAGATCGGCACCGTCACCGGGCGCGCGCAGCCGGGCAACCCCCGACCGCGGCTGTTCCGCCTGCCCGCTGACCAGGCGATCATCAACCGCATGGGCTTCAACAACGAGGGTGCGGAGGCGGTGGCGCGCAGGCTGGCGGTGCGTTACGCCGCGCGCCGCCCGGCCTGCATCCTCGGCATCAACCTCGGCAAGTCCAAGCTGGTGGACAATGCGCAGGCGCTCGACGACTACCGGCTCTCGGTCGCCGCGCTCGCCCGCCACGCCGATTACCTGGTGATCAACGTCTCCAGCCCCAATACCCCCGGGTTGCGTGACCTCCAGGCCGAGGCGGCGCTGCGCCCGCTGCTCGCCGGGGTGCGCGCTTGCCTCGACCAGGTCATCTCCGCAAGCGCGCCGCCGCGCCGCGTCCCGCTGCTGCTGAAGATCGCCCCCGACCTCGATGACGCCGGCATCGATTCCTGCGTCGATGTGGCGCTGGAATGCGGCTGCGACGGACTCATCGCCACCAACACCACCATCACCCGCTGCGGCCTGCGCGCGGGACCGCGCGCGCTTGATGGGATCGGCGCCGGCGGCCTCTCGGGCGCGCCGCTGCGCGCGCGCGCGCAGGCGGTGCTGGCGCGGGTGGCGCGCCGGGTGGCGCAGCGGGTGCCGGTGATCGGCGTCGGCGGCATCGATTCCGCCCAGGCGGCCTGGGAACGCATCGGCAGCGGCGCCAGCCTGGTGCAGCTTTACAGCGCGCTGGTCTTCCACGGGCCCGCCCTGATCGCGGAGATCAACCGTGGCCTCGCCGCCCGCCTGGCGGCGAGCGGCCTGCCCAGCATCGCGGCGGCGGTGGGCCGGGACCTCTAGCGGGGCCTGCTGGCGGCGGTGCGCCGGGCCGCCCGCTTCTCAGTGTTCTGCGGCTCCTTGCCCCGCCAGCTGGATGATTTATACCCATTGGCAGGGCGCGCGCCGGGCGGCGCGGCCCGCCCTCCTGGAGCCGTGGCATCATGGACCAGCTCATGGATTTCAAGTGCCCCGCCTGCGGCGCCGCCCTGCGCGCGCCCTTCATGGCTGCCGGGCGGCCCGGGCGCTGCACCAAGTGCCAGAAGGAGTTCATCGTCCCGGCGCAGTTCGCCCTCGATGCCGGCGCCGCCGCGGCCCCCGTCGCCGCGCCCGCCGGCGCAGTGGCGCGCGTGCCCAGCCCGATCATCGATCCCTTCGCGCGTCCGGCGGCAAAGCCCAAGTACAAGCCTGGCCTGAGCGATGCGCTCAGGCCGCTGATCCCGGGTGCGATCGCCTTGCTGCTGTTGGGGGTGGGCGGCTGGTTCGCATGGTCGTACTTTAGCGCGGGCGACGACGAGGCCCGCCCCCGGCCGGCGCCGGAGGGGGAGGCGGAGCAGGAGCAGCAGCGCCAGGCCGCGCAGCAGGCCGAGCGTGCGCGCCAGCTTGCGGCGGATCAGGCGGCGCAGGCGCTTGCCCAGGCCGCAGCCGAGAAGGCCCAGCGCGAGGCGGCGGCGGCGGCCGCCGCCCCGCCGCCGCTCGCTCCGGTGGTCGCCACCCCCGCCGCCCCGCCGGCGGTGACGATGAGCAAGAAGGAGGCCGAGCAGCTGGTCACCGGCGGCAAGATCGCGCTGCAGGAGGCTGACAGTGATCCCAGCCGGGCCCTCGCCGCCGCCATCGCCTTCTCGCGTGCGCTGCCCTACTACCAGGCCGGCGGTGACCTCGACCTGATAGGCGATATCGAGGCCGACATCTTCTGGTGCAAGAAGCGCATGACCGGCGAGTCGGTCAAGGTGCTGATCGCGCAGAAATTCGGCGACGACGCCTTCAAAGCCGCCCTCGAACGCGTCGATGCGCTCGCCACCAAGGAAGTCGCGCCGAGCGAGGCTAGGGCCTACTACGACCGCGCCGACAAGTTCGCCGCCGCCCATCCGGATGACTTCGAGCAGATCGCGCGGCGCTACTTCGAGATTGCTGAGCGCTTCGCCGGCAGCGAGCTCTCGGCGCGGGCGCAGAAGGCCAGCCTGCTGGCGCAGCAGCGGGAGCAGAAGCGCGTGCAGACCGATTCCGAGGTCAAGCGCCAGACCATCTTCACCAAGGGCGCGGGCGTAGCGCCGGGCAAGCAGAGCGCCGCCATCCCGGGCGCCGATGCCATGAAGGCGGCGGTCGTCGCGGTGCGCAAGCTCTACAAGGACGACTACGCCAAGAGCAAGCCGAACCAGAAGCGCCGGCTGGCCGCCAAGCTGCTTGAGCAGGTGCCACTGAGCAAAGACGATCCCACCACCCAGTACGCCATGCTCAGCGAGGCAATCGAGCTCGCGTTCGCCGGTGGGGATTGGTACGCCGTCTGCAACGCCTGCGACCTGATGGCGCAGGAATTCGCCGGCGTCGAAGCCAAGGCCAAGAAGAAGGAGGCGCTGGCCAAGGCGCGCAGCACGCCGGTGGTCGCCGCCCTGCTCAAGCTCATCGATGTGCCCGAGGATCCCGAGGCCAATGCGGTGGCTGGCAAGTACTTCGGCCTCGAGTCCGGACGCTGGGAGCTCGCGCTGCCGCTGCTCGCGCACGGCAGCGATGCCGAGTTCAAGGCGGCGGCCGAGGGGGAGCTGGTCAAGCCCGCCGCTGCCGCGCAGCAGCTTGAGCTCGCCGACAAGTGGTACGCGCTGGGCAAGAAGGCCAAGCCGGGCGCGCGCGAAAGCCTGCTGGCGCGCGCCTTCAGCTGGTACCAGCTGGCCGCAGCGGCGTCCACCGGCATCACCAAGCAGCGCATCGCCGCGCGCGTCGAGGAGATCGACGGCTTGCTGCCGATGACCAACCTCGATTACGGCAACCTCACGCCCAAGCAATGGGACCGCCTCAAGGGCGCGCTGGTCGAGGTATCGGCAGGCAAGGACCGCAACGACAGCGGCATCGCCATCGCGCGCAACCAGCGCGTGCGGGTGGTGCCGCATCCGACCGAGACCTGGACCAGCGACTACTTCGGCAATCCGGTTACGGTCAACTGGAAGGGCTATGAGAACATGCGCGTCAGCTCCTTCGGGCTCACCGGCCTCGTCGCGAGCGACTTCCCGATCGGTGCCGTGGTGATGCAGGTCGAGCAGGGCAAGCTGCAGCGCCCGGGCATCATCGAGGGTGTGGGCCGGATCTTCCTCGGACCCTACGCCGCCGGATGGGGGGCGGGTGGAACCGGCGTCATCCATTGCAAGCTCATCCCGGTCACCGACGACGACTAGGCCGAACGCGCGCACCGCTAGGTGCCAGTGGACGGACCGCGGTGTCCGCCATACTGCCTCTGCCATGCCAACTTTGAACCCAGTCTACCGCCGCCTGGCCCTGCTCACCCAGGGCGGGCTGGACATCTATCGCAACAAGACCGCGATGGGGATGCTGCGCTTCCGCCCCGCCGACGTGGTGTGCGTGATCGACCCCAAGCACGCCGGGCAGGACCTCAAGCAGCTCACCGGCGTAGGCAATGGCATCCCCATCGTCTCCACCGTGGTCGAGGCCATAAACCTGGGCATGCAGTGGCTGGTGATCGGGGTCGCCACCCCGGGTGGCTTCCTCCCCGACACGCTCAAGCCACAGGTCTACGAGGCCATCCACAACCGCATCGGGGTGATCTCCGGGCTGCACGAGAGCGTCAACGGCGACCCCAACCTGGCCTCGCTCGCCGCCCGCTATGCGGTCGAGCTGGTCAACCTGCGCAAAGTCGGCGAGGACGAGAACCACATCGGGGTGGCAGCGGCGCGCCGCACCAAGGCCTTCCGCGTGCTCACCGTGGGCACCGATGCCAACATCGGCAAGACCACCACCGCGCTCGAGCTCGAACGCCATTTGCGCGCCCGCGGCTACAATGCCCGCTACGTCCCCACCGGGCAGGACGGCAAGCTCATCACCGGGCGCGGGGTGTGCATCGACCGGGTGATCGCCAATTTCGCTAGTGGCGCGGTCGAACGCCTGATCGCCCATGAGGCGCGCTCCGCCGACATCCTGGTCATCGAAGGCCAGGATTCGATCCTCTCGCCGCCCTACTCGGGGGTCTCCCTCGCCATCCTCCATGGCAGCTGCCCGGACGCCATGGTGCTGTGCCACGCTCCGATGCGGGTTGAGCATCGCCACACCGACGTGCCCATCCCGCCGCTCGAGACCTACCGCCAGCTCTACGAACACATGCTCTCGCCGCTCCATCCCGGCAAGGTGGTGGCGGTGAGCCTCAACACCATGGGCATGGACCCGGCGGCGGCGCGCGCGGCGCTCGCCAGCGCGCAGCGCGCCTGCGGCCTGCCGACCGCGGATGTGGTGCGGGAGGAGACCGGCGAGGGCACCCGCCGCCTCGCCGATGCCCTGCTCGACCATGCCCGTGCCTGCGGCCACCGCTTCGCCGACCATGCCGGTGAGCCTTCCGCCGCGCCGCAGGGCGAAGCGCCAACGCGTGCAGGGCGGGCGGCGCGGCGGGTGCACCCGGGGCGCGGCAAGCGGCGCCGCGGCTGAGGCGGGTGCTCCCCGGGCCGCCGGCCAAGGTGGTTCCCGCGTCGCCGGCTGCTAGCCTAGGGGCGGATCGGGCCCACTCCCACCGGGGCCACCTTGGACCGTCCATGACCATGCGCCGCATCCTGCTGCTTCCCGCCTTGCTCGTGCTCGCCGCCACAGCGACCGCCGCCGGGGGCGAGATCGACGAGCTGCTCATCGCCCTGCCGGTCCTGCCCAAGCCGCAGGCGGAGGCGCTCCCAGCGCCGAACGACCTCAAAGAGCTCGCCCCCGGCGTGCTCGTCCTCGCCGGCGGCAAGGGGGTGGTGCTGAGCGGAGCGGTGATCATCGACCAGGGCCCCTCCGACGGCCTCGAGGTCTTCGCCTGCCTGCAGAACGGCAAGACCCATGAGAGCGTAGTGCGCCTGAGCGCCGAGACCGGACCGGTGGTGGCTGCCGTCTTCAAGGCCTACCTCGGCCTCAGCGACGGGGTCAATTCCCCCGAGGATTCCGGCCTGCCGGCGCGCGGCACCCCCTTGCGCGTGACCGTGCGCTGGCAGGACCCGGACAAGCCCGGCAGCTGGCTGAGCGTCGACGCCAGCTGCCTGGTGCGCGACCGCGTCAACGACAAGCCCTACCCGCCGCTGCCCTTCATGTATACCGGCAGCCGCTTCATGAAGGTCGCGGAGACCGGACCGGATGGGCAGCCGATCACGCGCGAGCGCTTCATGCTCGACAGCACCAAGTCGGTGATCGACATCTACGACGAGGGCGACGCCCTGCTCGCCAGCCCTTTCCCGGGCGCGGGTTACGACAAGCACTTCGAGGTCAACAGCGGCCTGTGTCCGCCCGTCGGAACTCCGGTCCAGCTCGCCTTCCAGCGCCTCGAGCTGCCGCTGACCCTGGTCGAATCGCCCGCCGGCGACCTGCGCCTCCCCGGCGCGGCGGCGGGGGCGACGCTGGACGACCAGGCGCTGGGCGAGCTGCTGGCCAAGGCCTATGGCGCCGGGGCGGCACCTGGGGCGCGCGCGGTCGGGGTGGTGGTGGGCGGTGCGACCGAGCGCACCCGCGATGTGGCGACCCGCCTGCGCCTGCTCAAGCTGGCGGCGCAAGTCAAGGCCTGGGTGGCCCCGGTGTTCATCCCCTCCGCTGTGCACTAGGCCGAGCATGGCAGGGGGCACGCCATCCCGCCGCCCGCCTGGCGGACACTTGCGCGGACTTCCGTCCATCGTCACGATGTGCCTTGTCTCAGGAGACCGGGCATGATCACCATGGAAGAGCTGCTGCGCACGATGGTGGAGCGTGGCGGTTCGGACTTGCACATTTCCGCCGGCTCAGCGCCGCGCGTGCGCGTCGACGGCAAGCTCGCCGAGCTCGCCGGCCTGGATGTGCTCGGTCCGGAGCAGACCAAGAAGCTGGTCTACTCGGTGCTCGACAGCCAGCAGATCGCCCGCTTCGAGCAGGACTGGGAGCTCGACATGAGCTTCGGCCTGGCCGGAGTGGGGCGCTTCCGCGTCAACGTCTTCCTGCAGCGCGGCGCGGTCGGCTCGGTGATGCGCACCATCCCCTACGAGATCTTCAACTTCGACCAGCTCGGCCTGCCCAAGGACGTCTGCACCCATCTCTGCGAGCTCAACAAGGGGCTGGTGCTGGTCACCGGTGCGACCGGATCGGGGAAGTCGACCACCCTGGCCTCGATGATCGACTTCATCAATGCCAGCATGCAGGACCACATCATCACCATCGAGGACCCCATCGAGTTCGTGCATCGCAACAAGTCCTGCCTGGTCAACCAGCGCGAGGTGGGCACCGATACCCAGGGCTTCAACAGCGCCCTGCGCCGGGTGCTGCGCCAGGACCCCGATGTGGTGCTGATCGGCGAGATGCGCGACAAGGAGACCGTCGAGGCCGGCCTCACCTTGGCCGAGACCGGCCACCTCACCTTCGCCACCCTGCACACCTCGTCGGCGGTGGAGACCATCAACCGCATCGTCGACGTCTTTCCGGCCTTCCAGCAGAACCAGATCCGCACCCAGCTCGCCTTCGTCCTCGAAGGGGTGTTCTGCCAGCAGCTGCTGCCCAAGATGAACAGCCGCGGGCGGGCGATGGCCTGCGAGATCATGGTGCCGAACTCGGCCATCCGGGCGCTGATCCGCGACGACAAGTGCCACCAGATCCTCTCGCACATCCAGACCGGGGCCAAGCTTGGCATGCGCACCATGAACCAGAGCCTGTTCGAGCTGTACAAGACCAACCAGATCACCTGGGACGACGCGACTGCCCGCAGTTCCGACCAGGAGAATCTCAAGCGCACCGCGCAGCGCGACGGCGTGTGACCCTCGCGCCACCACCATCATCCGGGAGTAGCGGCACATGGTCGCGATAAACCGCTTGGTCAAGAAGAAGCTCGGCGAGATCCTCGTCGAGCAGGGCCTGCTGTCGAACGAGCAGGTCCAAGACGCGCTGCGCCTCCAGCACCAGTCCGGCCTGCTGTTCGGTGAGACCCTGGTGCAGCAGAAGCTGATCACCGAGGAGAAGATCGTCGCCGTGCTGGTCGGCCAGTTCGGCATCCCCTATATCAAGCCGACCCAGTACAAGATCGCCAAGGACCTGCTCGAGATCTTCGAGCCGTCGATGATGCGGCGCTACCAGTTCGTGCCCATGGACTCGATCGGTTCGGTGTTGGTGATCGCCATCGCCGGCTCGCTGACCGAGGATGTGCTGCACGAGATCGAAGGCCAGACCGGCTGCACCCTGCAGCTCTTCCTCACCAAGATGAGCGAGATCAACCTGGTCTTGCAGAACCACGGGCTGTGACCATGGCTGACGCCCCAGCACCAGCCGCACCCAAGGCAGGGACCGTCGCCGCGTCGCCGCCGCTGCCCCGGATCCGCCCTGCCGCCAGAGCCCAGGAGCCATACCCTCATGGCTAATGTCGCCGGATACAACCGCAAGCTCAACGCACTGCTCAAGAAGCACGGCCTGGTCGACGAGTCCGCCCTGCAGACCCTGCATGACAAGGCGGCCAAGGAGGGCCTGCTGCTCGCCACCCTGCTGATGACCGATGGCCTGATCGACGAGCTGACCCTGATCGGCCTGGTCGCCGAGGATTCGGGGCATCCGCCCATCGACCTCGACAAGATGACCTTCGATCTCGATGCCATCCGCGACCTCAACGGCGGCGAGGACATCATCACCGAGGAGCAGTCGAAGTTCTACGGCGTGATCGCCATCGGCATGATCGGCGACCACCTCACCCTCGGGGTGGTGAACCCCTACGACGTGGTGATGCTCGACAACCTCAAGCTCGCGGTGAAGAAGCAGATCCTGCCGGCGGTCTCCACCGAACGGGCGATCAACAAGGCGCGCGAGCTCTCCTACCACGCGCAGGAGAAGCAGGTCCAGGCGCTGATGGAGAACATCGGCACCGACGGCGACGAGATCACCGTCCAGGACAAGAAGAAGGACGATGAGGAGAACGAGGACCTCGCCAGCGGCGGCGACGGCGAAGACTCGCCGGCGGTGAAGCTGGTGCGCACGATCATCGCCCAGGCGATCCAGAAAGGCGCCTCGGACATCCACATCGAGCCGTTCGAGAAGCGCGTGCGCGTGCGTTTCCGCATAGACGGCGTGCTGCACGAGATGTTCAACCCGCCCAAGCGCCTGGAAAAGGCCATGGTCTCGCGCGTCAAGATCATGACCGACACCATGAACATCGCCGAACGCGGTAAGCCCCAGGACGGGCGCATCCAGGTCAAGATGGCGGGCAACGCCATCGACATTCGTGTCAACTCGCTGCCGACGGTGCACGGCGAGAAGATTTGCATGCGTATCCTCAACAAATCCAACCTCGCGGGCTCGCTCGAGACGCTCAATTTCGAGCCCGAGGTCATGGGCATCATCCAGCGCGGCATCGGTGCGCCGTACGGTATGATGCTGGTCACCGGTCCCACCGGTTCGGGTAAGTCGACCACGCTCTATTCCTGCCTCAAAGCGGTGATGTCGGTCGAGGACAACGTCACCACCGTCGAGGAGCCGGTCGAATACGAGATCGAGGGCCTGAACCAGGTCCACGTCAACCCCAAGCGCGGCCTGACCTTCGGCTCGGCGCTGCGCGCCATCCTGCGCCAGGACCCTGATACGGTCATGATCGGTGAGATCCGTGACCAGGAGACCATCGAGATCGCGGTCAAGGCCGCGCTCACCGGCCACCTCGTGCTCTCGACCCTGCACACCAACGATGCGCCGTCGACCATCTCGCGCATCATCGACATGGGCATCGAGCCGTTCCTCGCCGCCTCCACCATCCTCTGCATCGTTGCCCAGCGCCTCGGGCGCCGGCTGTGCAAGAACTGCAAGTCGCCGATGCCCAAGGGGGAGTACCCCAACCACAAGGATCTGGTCGAGATGGGCTACAGGCCGGAGGAGGTCGAGGGTCTGCAGCTGATGAAGCCGGTGGGCTGCAGCCTGTGCGCCAATGGCTACAAGGGCCGCTTCGCCCTGGTCGAGGCGCTGGAGATGAACGACCATATCCGCAAGGTCATCATCGCCGGAGGCAGCTCGATCGATATCCGCAAGATCGCGATGAAGAACGGCATGGTCAGCCTGCGCCGCGCCGGCCTGATGAACGCCATGCGCGGAGTGACCTCGCTCGAGGAGGTCCTGCGCCACACCGTGGGCGAGGACATCGGCAAGGATGAGTTGCCCAAGCCGGTCAAGAAGAAGAAGGGCGAAGAAGCCGAGGCGGAGGCCGCACCCGAGGCCGAGGCCGAGGCCGAGGCGGAAGGCGCCAGCGCGGCGGTGGCGGCGCCGACCGCCGGCTGAGCCCAGGCAGGGCGCGGCTTCAGAGCGCCGGGGTCACGCCCTTGGTCAGGATGAGGTTGCCATACTTCGCGGTCTCCCCGCTCATCACCACGGCGAATGCGCGCCGCGCCCGTTCGTAGAAGGCGTGGCGGTCGATGCGCGCGATTGCGGGCGCCTGCGGCCAGCAGCGGTCGATCGCCGAGCGATAGGAGATTTCGGTGCCAGGGTCGAGCTGGTCGCCGGCAACCACCTGCATCATGGTCAAAGGCGCGGGGACGTAGCTGTCGAGGGCGAACAACGGGAGGATGGCGCCGAGCAGGGCCGGGATGCGCAGCCCGTCCGCGCGCAGGCACCGCTTGGCGAGGGACGCGCCTGGAAAATGCGCGTCGGCGAGCACCACCTCGTCGCCATGGCCCATGCGGTAGAGCACGTCGAGCAATTCTGGGCTGAGCAGCGGGGAGATGCCGATGAGCATGGCGCGAGCACATCGCCCGCGCCAGCGCGGTCAAGGCTGCAGCTGGCCGACCGTCGAGCGAGAACCCGCCGGGCGCTGGCGCGCTCCTGCGCGGCTGCATACTCCCGCCATGCTAAACCACCGCCGACCCCTGCCACCCGGCCTGATCCTGCTGTTCTCGCTGCTGGTGCTGGCGCTGAGCGCCTGCGCGCCCGATGACCGGCCCGAGGCCGCAGCCAACCGCCCGGGCGAGGAGGCGGGCGCCAAGCCGCCGGCGTCGCAGGAGGACAAGGACAAGGACAAGAACAAGGCCGGCGACCGCATCATCCTTTTCGCCCCGGTCGCGCTCGGCAAGCTCAACGAGATCTATCCCGATGCCGCTCTCGACTACGCGCGCAAGGCGGCGCTCTACACCAGCGTGCTCGCCAGCAATGCCACCGGGCAGGCGGATTCGCACCTGCCCGACGGCGCCAGCCCGGAATGGAAGCAGGGCCTGGTGACCTCGGCGCACGGGGCCCATCTCGTGGTGCTGACCAGCATCCTCGACCTGCACCGCACCCCCGGCGTCCAGGACTTCCGCGGCAACAACGACAAAGTGGTGGCGCTGGTCGAGATGCGCGGTCTCGATCGCAAGGGGGTGACGGTGTTCAGCAAGAAGGCCTACGGCGAGGCGAATGCCGTCAGTTCGCCCAAGTTCAGCGGCGACGTCAATGCGCCCGAGAGCCTGGCCAGCTGGCAGGCGATCAGCAGCTGCCTGGGTTCGCTGCGGGGATTCCTGCGCGATCAGCAGGACCTGCCGGCCAACCTCGACATCGAGGTGATCATCGAATCGACGCCGCCCGGCGCCGATGTGCTGGTCGACGGCTCCTTCATCGGCAACACGCCGCTGACCATCAAGCTGCCGCCGCGCCAGCTCACCCTGGCGCTTGAGAAGGGGGGGTGCAAAGCGTGGAGCCGCCAGCTCACCCCGATCACCGGCATGCACATCCAGCCCATGCTCGAACCATCCGGCAACGCCGCGCCGCCGCCGCCGCCGTCGCGCCCGCCGCCGGCGCACTAGCCGCGCTGACAGCGCCATCCATATCGTACGGGGGCCCCATGCGTCTTGCCATCGTGTGTTACCCGACCTACGGCGGCAGCGGGGTGGTGGCCTCGGAGCTCGCCATCCATCTCGCCGAGCGCGGGCATGGCGTGCATGTGGTCTCCTACGAGCAGCCGTTCCGCCTCGACCGCACCATGCCCAATCTCACCTTCCACAGCGTGCAGGGCAGCGATTACCCGCTGTTCCGCTATCCCCACTACACGCTCAACCTCAGCAACAAGCTGATCGAGCTGGTTGAGGAGCACGAGGTCGAGGTCATCCACAGCCATTATGCCATCCCGCATGCCGTCGCCGCCTGGCAGGCCCGCGAGGTGCTGCGCGATTGCAGTCGCTCCCAGACCGCGCGCAGGACGCGCGCGGGCGGACGCCCGCCAATCAAGCTCGCCTGCACCCTGCATGGTACCGACATCACCCTGGTCGGGCGCGAGCGCTCCTACTACGAGATGACGCGCTTCGCGATCAAGCAGCAGGATCTCATCACCGCCCCGAGCGCCTGGCTGGCGGCGGAGACCGACCGCTACTTCGACACCACCCCGGGCGCCATCCGCGCCATCCCCAACTTCGTCGATCTCGAGCGCTTCCGCCCCGACCCCGCCCAGCCCTGGCGCGCCACCCTGGCGCCGGCGGGATGGCGGGTGATCACCCACGTCTCCAATTTCCGCCCGGTCAAGCGCATCGAGGAGGTGGTCGGCGCCTTCGCCGCCCTGCGCCGGCGCATGGAGGCGGTGCTGGTGTTGGTCGGCGATGGCCCCGAGCTGCCCAAAGCTGAGCATCTCGCCCGCGAGCTCGGCTTGCGCGATGACCTCCGCCTGCTTGGCCAGCAGCGCCCCGAGCCGATCCTCCAGGCCAGCGACCTCTTCCTGCTGCCTAGCCGGGCCGAGAGCTTCGGCCTCTCCGCCCTCGAGGCCATGGCCTGTGGCGTGCCGGTACTCGGCTACAGCGCCGGCGGTCTGCCCGAGGTGGTCGAGGATGGCGTCTCCGGCCTGCTCTGCCCGGAAGGCAGCGATATCTGCCTGGGCACCCTGGCCGCCAACCTGCTCGAGGACCGCCCGCGCTATGACGCGATGCGCATAGCCGCCCGCCGGCGCGCCGAGCAGTTCGCCCCCGGCCCGATCGTCGATCGCTACGAGCAGGAGCTGCTCGCGCTGCTCGGCGGCGCCCAGGCCAAGGGCGCGCACTAGGACGCCGTTGTTCACGTTGTACTCATTTGAGCACGGTGTGATTCCTGCTTCGTAGTCGACGGTTTCGCCTTGGTCTTGCGACCAGGGCCAGAGCCTTCGACT
>JAYVMM010000673.1:0-13966 GCA_043758975.1 Planctomycetota bacterium
GGTGCTTGACCAGGTAATTGTAGCCGTTGGCGGTGACCACCCCATCGCAGGAAGCGGGATACTCCTCGGCGAAATGCTGCGCCGCGATGCCGCCCGCCGAGTAGCCGAAGACGAAGAACCGTGTCGGTGCGATACCCAGGCGCATGCGTAGCGCCGCCCAGGCATCCAGCACCGTGGCGAAGGCCCCGGACTGGGCATAGGCATATGAATGCACGCGCTGGTCGGGGCTGTCGAGCAGGGCACCCCGACCGCTCCGCTGGAAGGCGATGCCGAACACGGTCATCCCCGCGCTGCTGACCAGGCGCTGGCAGAGCGGGTCGTCGAGGATGTTGCGGCTGCCCGGATCGGGGGTGTGGAAATAGTAGACCGCATCCTGGAAGCGGGGCGACGCCCGGCCGTTCCTGGCCGCCGGAGTGGCATAGAAGCACGTCACCTCCGCCTCCCCCGTCATCGAGGTTTGGAGCGTGAAGGAGCCCTGCTCGACTGTCCAGCTGCCGCGGCCACCCTGCTCGTTCGCCAGTTCATTACGGTCCGCCTGGGCGACCACCGCGCGCCAATCCAGCGCGAAACGCGGCACCTCTTCACCGCCGAGCGTGGCGCGCGCCCCACCGGCGAGCAGGCAGAGCCAGTAGAGCAGGGTGACGGCCCGCAGCCGCCAGATCCGTCGCCAACCGACGCACGGCGGTTCCCCAGCCTCGCCTGGCAGTTGGCTCATGGCGCCACCGGCACGGCGCGCTGCCGGATGAGGCCGGCGATGAATGGCCACATCGCCGGCAGACGGTTGTCCCACAGACGGGCGCATGGCGCGATCGCCGTCAGCGCATCCGGTCGCGCGTGCCAGGCCTCGCGATCGCGTGCGAGCGCTTTCTCGCCATGCACCGCGATCAGCCGTGCCGTGCCGCATGGGCGGGCGGCGCATTCGGCGGGCGGATCGAGCAGAACGATGGTCGCGTAGGTGCCGGTCGCGCCGGCATCGAGCGCGGAACCCGCCATGCTGCCATGTGCGACCAGGATGCCCGCGCCCTCCGGGCCGGCGCCGACCGGGCCCGCGCCTGCGCGCGAAGAGACCGCGGTGGCGGAGAAGCCGGATTCGGCGATCGGCCGCAGGACGAAATACAGCAGGTCCTGCTCAGTCTGATCGGCTTCCGCGAGGTAGGCGACCGGAGCCGCCTGCCCGTCACGCGGCAGGAACGACCAGCGCGCCGGACCTGCGCTGGCGATGAGGCGGGGCTGGTGATCGGACACTACCTGCGCGATGCCCAGCAGCAGCAGGCACCAGCCGACCGCCGCGACGGCAGCGACCAGGGCCGACCGCGCCACCGCGACCCAGCCGACCAGCTTCCAGACCGCGATGGCGGCGACCAGGAACGCCGGCCAGATCAGGCCCGCCGAAACTGGGTCGGCGAACCAGACGCACGACCATTGGCCGGCGCACAGCCAAGCGCTACCGGCCGCCGCCAGGGAAATGCCGAGGGCACCCTGGCCTTGACGGTTGGCCGCCAGGCCGAGCGCGAGTGGGAATACCGCGAACGCCACCACAAACATCGCCAAGGGCAGGCCATGCTTGGCCGCCACATCCAAAGGATCGTTGATGGCGCCCGAGAACGGGCTGTCGTGGCGATACGGGAGGTGGGCGGGTAGCTGGGACGACGCCTCGCAGGCGAGCCCGAAGGCATCCCCCTCGCCGCCGATCCCTGTCCAGGGATGGTCGGCTGCGAGTACACTGCCCACCCGCCAGAGGTACAGGCGCGTCGCGACTGAAGGCTGGACTGGACTGGTCGCCCCCCAGCGATCGCCCAGAGCGCCCAGCGTCGCGCCGAGACCGAGCGTGATCATGGCCAGGATCGGCGCGAGCCGTGCGCCCCTGGGCGCCAGCGCCGCGAACACCGCCAAGCCGACTTCCGCAGCTATCAGTCCCCCGCGCGAAGCCGACCAGAGCAGGCAGCAGGCGAGCGCCAAGGGCACGACTGCCGCGAGCACGCGCATGGCCCCGTTGCGTTCGATGCGCGCCCAGCACACGATGGCGGGCGGCAGGAGCGCGGCGCACAGCCCGGCCAGGACATTGGGTGAGGCGAGACCGAGGGCGAGCCTGATCATGGGGCCCTGCGCTAGCGCGCACCGGGCGGGACGGAGTCGGCCTTAACCACCACCGTGGCGATATAGGGGATACGCAACCGCTCGCCGCTGGCCGCGACCTCGACCTCGACCCAGCCGTTGGCCGGCCCCGCCGGGCCATCGCCTGACACCGTGAGGGTGAGCACTCCCGTCGCGAGATCGATGGCCGCGCGACAGCGCGCATCCGAGGTAGCCACCCGGGCGGTGGTGAGATCGATGCCCTGGCCCTGGAGCTGCAGCTGCGCCTGCGCCGCAGTCCCGGCGGCGATGGAGGACAGCAGCGCGGACGGCGGGGTCGCCTGCAGGCGCCCCGCCAGGCGCACCGCCACGGTGAGGTTGACGCGATAGGGCAGCGCGACCCCAGCCTGCAGGCACTCCAGCTCGATGCGCCCGAGCATCACACCGCTCCACCCCGCGGTGTCCGCGCTGACGGTGAGCTGCCAGACCGGGGGCGCACCTGCCCCGATCGCGCCAACCAGGCGGGGGGCGTCCAAATGCAGCATCTCCCCGCCACTCACCAAACGGGCCTGCAGAACATTCCAGGCGGCGGGGTGCTCGCCGCGGCGCAACGTGATGGTCGCCGTCGGCGCGGCGGCGCTCAGGGTGATGCGGTCCGGTCCGACTACCGGCACCTGGGGCATCGCCTGCATCTCCAGCGGGATCAGGACGCTCCCGCGCCCCGTGCGCAGGGTGACCGCCACCGTGGAAGCTGCGAGCAGCCCGACCTGGTCCCCGGGATTGAAGATGACCGGGATGGATAGGCTGCCGCCCGGTTGGATCTCAGCCGCCGCGACGGTCGCCACGGTGCATGAGCAGGAGGTCCTGATGCTCAGGATGCGCCACCGCTCGCTCTCGTTGATGACCACCGCGAACGTGTGCTGGACGATCTGGTGGGGATAGACAGCCCCACCGTCGTAAAGGATGGGCTGCTCCTCATGCGGCGCGCCCTCCTGCGCCACCCCCGCAGCTCCCAGCCACAAGGCGGCGGCCAGCCAGACTCCGATACCATGGATCCACCCAGTCATGCAGGATCGCCTTCCATGCCGGCGCCTGGAACCGCAGCGCCGCATGGCCAGCATAAGCTTGGGGCGGGCCTGTGCCCGGCCCGCGCGCAGGTGGCCCTCGACCGCGTGGGCATGCATGCCGACCTACTTGCCGCCGGCATCAACTTCGAGGGTGGCGCCGGTGTCCACATCGAGGACGCGGCGGGCCTGACTCACATCGAGAACGAGCTCTGCAGGGGCGATCGGCTTGTCCACCTGGCAGGTCTTCACCACCGCTATGTGCGGCCGGTCGTCGCCCGGGATGGATACCCCGGTGCACAGCGGGAAGGCCGACCCATCGGCGAAATGGTGCGTGGTATAGGTGAACGACTTGGTCAAGGAGTAGTTTTCGCTGCTCGCGGCCTCGGTGGTCGCGACGATGACCGGCAGGTGAGTCTGGCCGTCAAGCTCCAGGACCACCTCGATGCTTTCCTCGCGCGCCAGATTTCCCGCTGAGGGCGGGAAGGTGCCGGCAATGACATGGCGCGCCGGGGTCGTGGACTTCGGCTTGAACTCGAAATCCGCCCATTTCCGCTTGAGCCAGCCGGCATTGCGCAGCTGCTCCGGGAGCACCCCAATCGCCTCGAAATCAGCAGAACTTCGCTTGAGAAAGTCGAAGGGGTAGAGCGGCACAACTTCGATGAAATCGCAGGACAGCCAATCCAGCTGGGCCTCCTGCCACGCGCGGATCCGCAGCAGGCCGCGGACATCTTCCAGGGAGGAGAAGCGGCCATTGCCATAAGCCATAGTGCGGGTGCACCAATTGCGATCGTATTCGTTGCCGTAATAGCGCATGTAGGCGGCGTTCTTGCGCTCGGCCTCGCCCGGGACGGGGCGCGGGCCGCCGACTATGGCGAGCAGGCCCGCGTCGGGCTTCGCCGACCACAGCCAGGTCACTGCGCGGCTCACTTCGACCTTGCCGCCCGGTGCGGGGATGTGCGAGCCCCGCGTCTCCTCGATGGCGCAGCGGATGGTCGTGATCTTATGCCAGGGCTGGGCCGCGGCTAGGAGCCATGGATCGATGTCCTCGGCCGCGAGCCGACCGCCGGCGACGGCGACGCAGGCCGCCACCGCCATCATCGCCGCCCTCGCCTGCACTGCCGTGCTCATGCCGTCACTTCCCGACAGGTGACGGGCAACTGCTGCCTTTCATGAAATCGCCGCAGGTTCCGTCATCCTGCCCATGGAACTTGAATGGCCTGACTACCATCCAGTGGGCGCAATGGTCTAGGGCATCGGGGTAGAACCCCTTCTCGATCATGGGACCCTTGCTGTTCATCGCGCCCCCGACGAAGAACGGGGTGCAATGGACCGTCACCTCGACCTTGGGACCGTCCGCCACCAGCAGGCCCCCAAAATTCGGGTCCGGCTTCATAGGCTGGAAGGCCGGATCGACTTTGTCATCTTCACGGTTCGGGCAGACTCTGGACTCCGGTAAGCAATCCTTGGCCGCCGCGGCATGGGCTGCCACCGGCAACCCGAGCCCCAGCAGGGCAGCCAGCAAACCGCGCGAAACGACTGAACGAACGAGAGGGGGAAGTACCCATAAGCATCCCTTATGCTTCAATCGCCTCCCAATCGCGGTCGAAGGAGATCATCAATTCCGTCAAGATTCCAGTGTGTGTCACGCCATCACAATTTCAATCACAGCAAATGGTTACAGCTATTTTACTGGTAATTGACGCCACTGGGCCCTCCTCTATGTATGCCTTAATCATATGCAACGAATACGGCGTTTCTTTCCCCGGCCGTTCTGATCCTCGCGGGAATCGCGAAGGCGCTGGATCTCTCCGAAGGCGGCGCTGTCGTAATCCTGGGCCTGACCCTGCCCTATGGCCTCGGCATCGCCCTCATCGCCCTCATCGCCCTCGAGCTGGGGCTGGCGGCGTGGCTGACGAGTTGCCTCTGGGAAGCAGCGCAGCGTCCGGCAGTCCTCCTGCTCTGGACGCTCTTCGGCGCCATCCAGGCGCTGGGGCTGGCGCTGGGGGTCGACCAGTGCGGCTGCTTGGGGCGCATCGCGGCGCCACCCGGCGTGCTGCTCGCACTCGATGCACTCATCCTCCTGCTCTGGCTGCCGAGCGGAACGTATCGCCTGCCGCGCTGGTGGCTCTCCGTCCCCTGCACCGCGGTGGCGATCCTGGTCCCCCTCGCGCTGCTCGCCGCCCCGCCACAGCTGATCAACGCGCTCAGCGACCAGCCGCATGCACCCCGGCCCGCCTCGCATGATGAAGCGAGTGATACCTGCCCCCACTGCCAGGAGACCATCGATGGCCGGCTCGACTGCGTACGCCAGCGCCGGCGCGCGCCGGAGGGGCGGTGCTGGGCGTTCATCGCCATCGGGGAGGCGACGGGGTTCGACCTGCTCGCCCGCGAACCTCTGCGCCCCGAGATCCCGACCTGGCGCATCCGGCAGAGCCGGGTGAATGGCCTGCCGTGCGCGCTGCTGCTGGACGACGGTCGGCTTACCGGTCGCTGGGATGCACCTCCGGGGGAGCGGGTCGCACCGTGAAGCGTCCCCCGGAGCGGGAGCTGATCGGGCCTTACGAGGCGCACATCCGCTAAGCTGCGGCCTGGCCCAGCCCTGCCGCCCCCTCGCTCTGGCACCGCCCGCAGCTGGCGCCAACGTACTGGCGTACCGATGAAGCCACCTTCCTGGACACGCCCGCTTCCGGCGTCATCCTCCCGTGTTCAGGGGCCTCCATCCTATGAACATCGTCCGCTCAAGCCCCCTGCTCGTCCTGACCCTCGGCGCCCTGATCGGGACCGGCTGCCATACCCCGCGCACCACCGAACGCATGCGCGAGGACACCATGATCGACATCCAGCAGGGGCGCTTCGCCGACGCTGATGACGAGGTCAATTCCATCTATGGCAGCAACGACAAGGGCGAGCCCCCGGGTCCCGGCGAGAAGCCGGCGCCCAGCGCCGTCATCAATGACAAGCAGGCGCTGATCTGGCACATGGAGCGCGGCATGATCAGCCACCTCCAGGGCGATCTCGCCAACAGCGACGTCCACCTTGATGCCGCCGCCGCGCTCGCCGACGAACGCCGCACCAAGACCCTCACCACCGAAGGCGCGACCCTGGTCGCCAACGACACCCTGCGCGACTATGCCGGCGAGGGCTATGAGCACATCCAGGTCGACTACTACCGCGCGCTCAATCGCACGCTCGAAGGCCAGAAGCGCGAAGGGCTCTACGATCCACACCTGACCTTCGCCTCCTTCGTCGCCACCGGTCCCGGCCATACCGCGCCGCCAGCCACCATCACCATCCCCGAGCTCTCGCCGGAGGTCGCCTACGAGCAGGCGATCAACTTCACCAGGCGCATGACCCTCAATCAGCTCAAGGAGACCCAGGACGCCGCCGGCTCGCACCGCTACACCGACGACCCCTTCGCGCGCTTCATCGCCGGCGCCCTGACCTACTGCCAGCCGCCGAAGGAGCGCACCGAGTCCAACCGCCAATACGCCGATGTGATGTTCAAGACCGCGGCCACCGCCTACGATAAGGAGGCCAAGCTCCTCACCAACGGCAAGCAGCCCTTCCGCTATGAGATCCACCGGCGCCCGGCCATGGTCGACACCCTGCTCATCCGCCATTGCCGCGCCTACGACAAGGAGTACTTCGACGCCCATCTCGCCGACTGGGGTCTGAGCGAGAACGACCCCCGCCTCAAGCAGGCCGAGCTGCCACGCGGCTCCGGCACGCTGCTGGTGCTCAACCACGTCGGCTACGTCACCCACCCCGAGGTGCTCGACATCCGCGTCATCGCCGCCTCCGCCATCCCGGTGCCGCTGCCGACGCCGTCGTCGGACGAGTCCGGACGCGGCGTGACGGTGACCCCGTTCTTCATCGGCGCGGTGGGCTTCTACGCCAAGGGCCCGGGCAGCGACGTGGTCAACCACTGGGGCGTGGTGCCGCTGCCAGGCGACATCGTGCAAAAGCTCCTCGCCCCCGGCGGCGCTGCCTTCATGGGCTTCGCCCTCCCGGTGCATGCGCCCGACAAGCCGATCGCCGCCCCTGGGGTGGTGCACCTCCATGCTGATGCCGGCGGCGCCGCCGACATCGCGTGCAACCTCGAGGTGGTCAGCGATCTCGACGCCTATGCGCGCGCCACGCTCAAGGACGAGCAGCCTGGCCTGCTGGTCAAGACCATCACCCGCGCGGTGGTCAAGCAGGCCGCCGGCGGGGTGATCTCGCACGAGGTCGAGAAGAAGAACCAGCTTCTCGGCCTGGCGGTCAATCTGCTCACCAGCACCGCCGCCACCCTCAGCGAAGTCGCCGACACCAGGGCCTGGACCACCTTGCCCGACCACATCGAGGCCACCCTGATCGATCTTCCTGCCGGGTCCTATTCCCTCGCCATCGACAGCCAGTATGGTGCGCTCAACCTGGGCAAGGTCACCGTGCCCGAGGGCCGCCTGATCGTGGTGCCGGTGCGCACCTTTACCCAGCCCATCATCAACAAGTACTGATCGCCTTACCCTTCCCACTCACCACGCCAATCACCCAAGGATCGCCCCCCATGCGCCCATCGTTTTTCGCCGCCCTGCTCGCCATCCCCGCCGCCGTCATCGCCCTCGCCGGCTGCGGCGATCCGGTGGTGGTCAATCGCACCGACAACGACGCAGTGCGCGACCTCTCGGGCAACTGGAACAAGACCGATTCCAAGATCACCGCCAAGGAGCTGATCGCCAAGGCGCTGTCGCAATCCTGGGCCGACGACTTCCGCACCGCCCACAACAGCAACAAGCCGGTGGTCAAGATCGGGCGAATCCGCGTCGAGGTGCCGGGCGAGGTCATCGACACCGACGTCTTCACCAACGCCCTGGTCACCGCGCTGCAGGAGTCCGGCAAGGTGCGCGTGGTGGCGTCGAACGCCGAGAACGACCAGGCGCGCGAGGAGCGCAAGCAGCAGGACGTCAACGCCTCGGAGGCCACGCGCAAGGAGAGCTTCCAGGAACTCGGTTCCGACTTCCTGCTGGTGGGCAAGATCGCGACCCAGAACGACCAGCAGGGCGGCAAGCAGCAGAAGTTCTATGCCGTCTCGATCCGCCTCACCGACGTCAAGACCCAGGAGCAGATCGGCTTCTGGAACACCGAGATCACCAAGGACGTCAGCCGCAGCAACTACAAGTAGCGCTGGCGTCACCCAGCGCTGACTTCGGCGGGGTCTGCCCCGCCAATGCCCCCGCTACCCGGTCGCATGGCCGGGTAGCGGCGTTTGCGGGGGCCAGGACCAGCACGGATGCGACCCACTCCGAGATCCGCTGCGGGTGGTAACCTCAACCGTGGCTGCCGGTATCACAGAGGGAGGCCGCCGCGCATAGGGGTGGATGGCCACCCCGAGCGAGGCCCGCGCTGATATGGAAACCTTCGCCTCGCCCTGGCCAGCCGCTATCCTCCGTCATGCGCGTGCAGTGCCCGAGTACGCCAGCCGCGCCGCGCCGGCGCCGAGGCCGCCCGGCCCACGCCACCAGGTCATGACCATCCCGCTGCCAGACAGCACCGCCGATGAGGACCGTCGCGACATCCGGCGCGTGCTCGGCGGCGAGGTCGAGGCCTTCTCCGCCCTGGTCGACCGCCACCAGGGCAGGCTGCTGAGCCACCTCACCCGCCTGAGCGGGCGCGATGCCGCCGAGGACCTCGCCCAGGAGGCCTTGGTGCGCGCCTTCCAGGCGCTGCCGCGCTACGATGCCACCTACCCCTTCCGCGGCTGGCTGCTGGTCATCGCCACCAGGCTGGCGATCAATCACGGCGCCCGCCGGCGCGAGCAGCCGCTCGGCGAGGCGCTCAGTGAGCACGGGCGCGAGCACGAGCCCGGGCGCGCGCTCAATGAGCGCGAAGAGCTGAGCGCGCTCGAGCGCCGCATCGACGCCGCCCTCGCCCGCCTCGCTCCTGAGGCGCAGGCGCTCTATGAGCTGCGCTTCCGCCAGCAGCTGCCGCTCGCCGAGCTGGCGAGCCACTTCGCCATCAGCGCCAACGCGCTCAAGGTGCGCATCCACCGCCTGCGCGCCCAGCTCGCCGAGCTGCTCGGCCTCGATGCCCCGACCTGAGGAATCCGCCATGCCCGATAAGCGCCAGCAGCTGCAGCAGCTCCTCGACCACCCGACCGTCGACGGCGATCCGCCGCCGGCGCCGGCCTTCACCGCTGCGGTGATGGCGCGCGTGCGGGCCGAGGCGCAGCCTGCCACCCGCCCGGCGCGCGCCTTGCCCTGGGTGCTGGCCGCGGGCGCCCTGGTGGCGGCGGCGCTGATCTCCGCCAGCGCCCCCGGCGAAGCGCTTGATCCCGGCACCCTGCTCGCCGACGAGCCCGCGGTCGACACCCTGGTCGAACTGCTGGTCGTAAGCGCGCTCGCCGGCGCGCTGCTCCTCGCCCGGCGCAGGAACCTGGCATGAACCCGCTCGCCACCTCCCTGCTGACAGCGCTCGCCACCGCCATCGGCGATCCGCCGACAGCGGTCACGCCGGGCGCGCCCGGCGTGACCGGCTCCGCCTTCCATCCCCTGGCCGAGGCCATCCTCGCCGCCGCCGGCCATGGCGGGCTCTTGACCGCCCTCTTCGGCTGCGCCCTGCTCGCCTTCATGCTCGCGCCCGAGCGCAACCGCCTGGCGGCGGTGCGGGTGGCCAGCCATCCGCTGATGAGCTTCGCCATCGGCGCGCTGCTGCTGCTGCCCGCCCTCCTGCTGCTGGGCTGGATCCTGCACCACAGCGAGAGCCGGCACGGACGCGGCGTGCTTGCCATCTACCTGCTGGCGGCCAACGCCGCCGGTCTGGCGACCTGCGCGCGCGCGCTCGGCGAGCGCGCCTGCCCCGGCAGAGCGCCGCTGCTGCTGGTCGCCGCAGGCCTGCTCGCGCTGATCCTCCCGCTCGCCTCGCCGCTGGGCGCGCCGGCGCTGTTCATCGCCGCCCCGCTCGGCCTCGGCGGGCTGGTCAGCGCCGGTCGGGGCCGTCCCAGCTCCCCGTGAAGGGGCCGATGACGGCGCAGCCGGGCTGGCGCGCCACTTCTGCGAGCAGGCTGTGCGAGACCGCGATGCGCGACAGCTGCAGGGTGCTGCGGATGCGCACGATGCCGACCTCATCTAAGCTCACCCCCGGCACGCAGCTGGCGGCAGCGAGGATGGCCTGTTCGTCGCTCGCCAGCGCGAGCGGGGTGCGCCCGCCAGCCAGGCTGCCGCTGGTCAGCACGTTGGTCGCGGTGACCTGGCGGTCGATGGCGTCATAGGCGCGCGCGCTGATGACGTCGGCCAGGCCCAGGCCGGTGGCGTTGCCATGGGTGGCGGCGGTCAGGCTGAGCACCACGATGCGCGCGATCTCGGGGCCGGCGAAGCCTTCAGGCCGCCCGGCCTCGCCGCGCCCGGTGATGTTGGGATCCATGCCCACGCCGCTGATGTCCTTGCCGAATTCCTCGACCACCAGCACGTCGATGCGCGGCAGGAGCAGGCGCGGCATCAGGCGGCGCGCGAGCTCGAGCAACTCAGGTTCGCGGGCGAGCACCTGCTCCGCCGCCACCGCTTCGAGGTGGGCGGTGCGCTCGTGCGCATCCTCGACCACCGCCAGGGCGAAGGCGACCTTGCCCAGCGCCAGCACCGCGGCGGCGGCAGCGGGGATGAGCGCGGCGAAGCGCGGGTAGCCCTCGCGGTGGTAGAGCGAGCAGCCCTGGTGCTTGCCCAGGCCGATGCAGAGCATCTTGCAGATCCCGCTCTCGTAGCGTCCGCGGAAGCCGGTGTGCGGCTTGATCCGCACCACCGGGATCACCAGGTCGGCAGCGAGCGCGCGGGCGTCGCAATGCACGGGCAGGGCATCCGCCCCGGGCGCGCATGGCAGGTAGCACGCGCCGGCCTGGTCATAACGCAAATGTGCCACCACCCGGGTGTCCATCGCGCTCTCCACTTGAGCGCCAACGCTCAATGCATCGACACCGAGACGCGCGAGGACTTCTGCCTGACCGGCGGCGGTGGCGCCACCGTGCGAGCCCATCGCCGGCACGATGCTCACCGTGAGGGAACGCTCCTTGAGCTCGTCGACCAGGGCGGCGACCAGCATTGGTAGTTCGCGGATGCCGCGGCTGCCGACCGCCACCACTGCGTGTGCGCCAGCGCGCAGCCGCCCGCTGATCGCGGGCGCCGCCAGCTGCGCGCGCACCGCCGCCCTGAGGTCGAGCGCCGGCGAAGCGGGAAAGCGCTGCTCGACCAGGGTGAATTCCGGCAGGCGCAGGCACCCGAAACCGACCAGGAGCTCGCTCATGACCAGGTCACGCCCGTCCCGCCCGGCGCGGATCGGTGCCGCTGATGATCTCGTCGACACCGTGCTGGTTGAAGCCCTTGAAGCCGGCATTGCGCTCGACCAGCTCGAGGTGCGAACCGAGCGCGCCCTCGCGGGCGAAGCGCTGCGCCTGCTCGGCGGTGATCAGGCCGTCGCCGGCCAGGCGCTCGGCGCGCGCGCGCTCGACCGGCCACTGCTCGCCGATGGTGAAGCACTGCCGGAGATGGGGCAGGTCGGAGAAGCGCTTCATCGACTCCACCTGCGCGCCGGCGAGCTGGGCGCTGGCGAGGGCGATGTCGACCTTGCACGCAAGGTGGTGCAGCCCGGCGGCGAACAGCGATTCCCCGTGCAACGCGCACCACAGGCCGACGGTGCCGAGCGCGCGCGCGCGCGCATCCGTGGCGAAGGGGCGATGGGCGAAATCGTCGCGCAGCTCTTCCGGCGCCATGTCGACGTCGGCAAACACCACCACCCCGGTGACCGGCTGCTCGAGCACCTGCGCGCCCCAGCCCGCCTCGCCACCCGGGTAGAAGCGCTCGCGCACCTCCAGGCCGAGGCGCTCGAGCACCGCGATCAGAGCGGCGAACCAGCGACGTGACGAGCGGTAGGTGTGGTGGTCGTGGTTGGCGAGGCCGAGCCCGAGGGCGTCCTGGCGCGCCTTCTGGATGCGCCCGGCGCGGTTGCGCGCGAGCCAGAAATCGCGTTCAGCGGCGAAGAACACCACGCAGGCGCGGTCGCGCCCGCATTCGGCGACGGCGGCGGCGACTTGGTGCTCGAGCGCGGCAAAGGCCGCCGCGAGGTCTCCGAGGTCGCGGCGGCGCGCGCGGAAGGCCTGGTAGTGGCGGCCTGCCGCCTGCACGTCGTCGGCGCCGGCGGCCTGGCTGGCGCAGCCGTCGGCGCCCTGGCGCTCGATCGCCCACAGCTCGGCGGCGTCGCCGCCAGCCAGCCGGGCGGTGCGCACGCGCGCGCCCCGGGCGCCCTCCACTGCCACCGCCGGGGCGTTGGCGGCGAGGTGGTCGGAGAGCGATTCCACCGCAATGGCCAGGCGCGTTGGGTGCTCGCCGGCCTCGAGGCGGACGCTGGGGAACAGCCCGCCGGGCTTATGGTAGGTGCAGCCGTTCCCGCTGTTGAGGTGCGTGATGAAGCCGGCCGCGATCAGCTGCTCGAGCACGCCGCCCCCGGCGCCGCAGCCGAGGTGGTCCACCCAGTCGCCAATGCGCGTGCCGGTGAGCTCACGCAGGCGCGCCGCCAAGCGGCCCGCCGCCGGGCAGCGCAGCACGGTGCGCGTGATCAGCTCGCCGATCAGCTCGGCGGCCTCCGGCTCAGGCTGCCAGTGGAAGGCAAGGAGCGGATCGTCGGCGGCGCTCGGCATCGGTTGCTCCGCAGCCATCCTACCCCGCAGCACGCGCGGAGCCAACTGCCAGGTGTGTGACGAGGACGACACCGCGTCCGCGGGCGTGGACCGGCGGCGGCCGCCGCCCGGTGGAAGATCGGTAGTGGGGCCGCAATGCATCGCATCCTGCTGCTCGGCGCCGGCAAGATTGGGCGCGCAATCGCCAAGCTACTCGCCCGTAGCGGCGACTTCGATGTGCTGGTCGGCGATGTCGACGAGGGCGCGCTCGCGCGTCTCGCCGGCATCCCGGGCATCGCCACCCGGCGCGTCGACGTCGCCGACCATGCCGCGCTGACGGCGGCAATGGCCGGGCGGGAGAGCACGATCTCGGCCTGCTCCTTCGCGGTCAATCCCGGCATCGCGCACGCCGCCCTGAGCAGCGGCACCAGCTATTTCGATCTCACTGAGGATGTCGCCACGACGCGCATGGTGGCGCGGGTCGCCGCCCAGGCGCGCCCCGGCCAGGTATTCATGCCGCAATGCGGCCTGGCGCCGGGCTTCATCGCCATCGCCGGCCACCATCTTACCAAGGATTTCACCAAGCTCGACGAGGTGCGCCTACGCGTCGGCGCGCTGCCCCAGTTCCCGGTCGGCGAGCTCAAGTACAACCTCACCTGGTCCACCGACGGCCTGATCAACGAGTACTGCAACCCCTGCGAGGTGATCCACGAGGGCACGCGCATGGAGGTGCTGCCGCTCGAGGGCCTCGAGCACTTCTCGCTCGACGGCATCGATTACGAGGCCTTCAACACCTCCGGCGGCGTGGGCAGCCTGTGGGAGACCCTGCAGGGCCGGGTGCGCACCCTCGACTACAAGACCATCCGCTACCGCGGGCACCGTGACCTGGTCGCCTTCCTGGTCAACGAGCTCTGGCTCTCTCACCGCCGCGCCCTGCTCAAGGATGTGCTCGAGGCGGCGGTGCCGATCACCCTCCAGGACGTGGTGCTGGTCTTCTGCACCGTCACCGGCTGGAAGGGCGGCTACCTCGCCCAGGTCACCGACGCGCGCAAGATCTACCACAGCACGGTCGATGGCGAGCCGTGGAGCGCGATCCAGCTCACCACCGCCGCCGGGCTGTGCACCGTGCTCGACCTCCACCACCAGGGCAAGCTGACCACCACCCGCGGCTTGGCACGCCAGGAGGAGG
>JAYVMM010000674.1:0-4120 GCA_043758975.1 Planctomycetota bacterium
CAGGCTGTTGCGCACCGCCTCGCTGGACTTGTCGGTGGCCGGCACCACCGCCGACTCGCCGCCATGCAGGCGGGCGGGGGCGAAGCGCGCGATGCCGGCGGAGTCGCGCACCAGGCGCAGCAGCTCGTCCCAATCAAGTCCAGCGGGGTCGTAGGCGGCGCCGGTGCCGTCGGAGATCGCCACCACCCGCACGCGCGCGCCGTGCTCGCGGTGGAGGATGCGCAGCAGGTTGCCGCCGACGTCGCCATCCGGGCCGCCGGTCATCTTGACCGTATAGGCGCGCCCCTCGAGCACGCCGATCAGCGGCAGCACGGTGTCGATCCAGCGGAAGATGCCTTCCGAGGTGACGCCGTACTCCTTGTGGTTGATGCCCGAACCCGGCTTGGACGACATCAGGGTGGCGGCGTGCGGCAGCCCGCGCTCCTGCGCCCGCCGCGCCACCCACAGGATGCGCTCGGGGGTCATGTTCTCGTCCGGGCCGAGGAAGATGAGGTCGGCCTCGCGACCCTCGCCGTGGGGACCTAAGACCTCGGGCACCGCGCCGGCGGGCAGGATGAGGTCGAGCAGGGCATCGACCAGCTGCTTGACCGCGGCACTGGCGTCGCCGCCCGGCTCGACCAGGGCGATGCACTTGCTGCCGCCCTCGGGGATGTCCTTGTTCTTGAGCTGCTGCGCCCAGGCGAGGTCGTAGACCTCCTTGAGCAGGCCTTCGCGCGCGCGCTGGTAGGCGCCGGCATTGCGCGGCACCAGCACGCGCAGCCCGCCGCGCGCGGAGGCGCGGAAGCGCACATGGAAGCCGCGGCACTGGTGGCCGGAGAAGAAGAACAGCCCATAGGGCCGCTGCGCGAACTGCTCGGCGGGCAGCGCCTCACGCGCGATCTTGAAGGCGAGCCCGGCGCGATCGCGGCGGTAGGCGTTGGTCAGGCGCACCGCCTCGACGAAGGTGAGCATGCCGCCGAGCACCACCGCGTGGCTGGCCACCTCGCAGGCGTGCAGGCGCACATTGAGCGTACGCCGGCGCCTCTCCCACTGCGCGCGCTTGAGATACGCGCCCGGGCGGAAGCGCGCCGCCAGCAGGGCGCACAGTTCGCGGCACAGCTCGGGGTACTGGCGGATGACCTCGGCGCCGACCTCCTCGACCTCGAGGTAGCGGTGGTCGTGCCCCAGCAGCTGGCCGCAGAAGCCGACCATCGCGCGCAGCAGTTCGAGCTCGTCGAGGCTGTAGACGCCATCCTGGTGCAGCACCACCAGCTCGTCGCGGTACTGCCGGCGCAGGGCATGGAGGTCGGCCTCGACCAGCTCGGCGAGGCGGTGGCCGAGCGGCTTGCCGTTGGCGCCGGCGAGGTAGACCGTGCTCACCAGCGCGCGTTCGCCGCCCTCGACCGCGGGCACCCAGTCGAGGTAGCCGCGCACCAGCTGGACGCCGTAGCGCTTGATGATGCGCGCGAGGTGGAGCAGCAGCTGCCAGGGATTGATGCCGCTGGTGGCAGCGAGGAAGCGCGTCTGCGGCACCCCGCCGACGAGGTGGTCGACGGTGACGTGAAGGTCGTCGGCATTGCGCAGCTGCAACCACGCGCGCACGTGGCGCTCGACGCGTTCGACGGTGCTGCGCGCGAGGTAGCCCTGGTCGACCGCATCGAGGTAGCGCGCCGCCTGCGTGCTGCACGAGGCGTCGGTGCCGCACAGGCGGTCGAGGATGGCCTGGCGGTGGGCGGCGATGTCGACGTCGGGGGGGACATGCCCGGGGCCGTAGCAGAAGGCGTAGATGAACAGCGCGTGGTCGCGGCTGGTGTGCAGCTCGATGCGATGGAAGGAGCGCTCGCCGACCAGGTTGACCACGTCGAGCAGGGTGTGCACGCTGGGACGCCCGAAGACCATGACCTTGCCCGCGCGCCCGTCGTCGACCAGGGTCAGGCGCGCATCATCGGCGCGCCTGAGGGCGTGGATGGTCTCGAGGTGGCGGCACTGCTCTTCGGCACTGGTGACATGGAAGTAGTAGGCCGGCATGGCATGGTAGAACCAATGCACGGTGGCTGCGAGATCACCCAGGATCTGGTCCTTGATGCGGGTGACGGTGGCGGCTTCCTGGTCACGGGACATGCGGATCTCCTGCGCTCTCGCGCACTCGGCGATTGGCGATCGGGTGCGATCGTCGCGATGGCGCCAGCAAGGATAACGCCGGATGGCGCCTCCCGCATGCCCCAAACGCCGGCGGATCCTCAACCGTGGACGACGCTCCAGCCCCGACCCGCCCCCCCCTCAGGCGGCGTCCGCGCGCCTGGCGGGAATGAATGGCAGCAGCCGGCGACCGGCGACCGGCAGTCGACAGTCGACAGTCGACAGTCGACAGTCGACGCCTCATGGGTCGGTACGCGCCCATGCCGATAGCGGCACGTTCAAACGCAGTAGGCCCCGCCGGAGCGGAGCCTGCTGCGTACGCGAAGCGGAGGCGGACGCGAGCACGCCCGCTGCGCTACTTCTTCTTGGGCGCAGATTCCTTGGCGTCGGCGGGAGCCGCCTTGCCGCCAGCCGGCGCACCCGCCGGCTTGGCGCCGGGGGCGGCGGGGGCAGCTGCCACCGGCTTGCCATCGGGTCCGACCGCAGCGGGGACGGCCTCGCCCTCGGCGGGCGCGGCAGCTGCGGCAGCGGCCTCGTCGGCAGCGGCCTTCATGCCGCGCGGGATGACCACGCTCAGGAGCAGAGTCTTGGGCGGGGTGACCAGGGTCACGCCCTTGGGCAGCACCAGCTTGGACACCGGGATGGAATCCTGGAGCTGGACCTCGCTGAGTTCGACCACCAGCGAATCGGGGATGGCGGTAGCGCGGCAGCGCACTTTGACCGTGCGCGCGCGCAGCTCGACGATGCCGCCGGCCTTGACCCCGGGGCAGTTGCGCGCATCCGGCACCACCGCGACGTCGACCTTGATCTCGGAGTTCTCATCGACCTCCTGCAGGTCGATGTGCTTGATGCGGTCGGTCATGCAGTCCTTGGCGATCTCGCCGCGCAGGGCGGTGAGTTGCTTGCCATCGACTTCGACCTTGCAGAGATGATGGACGTGCGCGGCGAGGTGGTTGGCCAGCTTCTCATCAAGCGCGACGTGCTGGCTTGGCTTGCCCGCGCGGTTGATGGTGACCGGGATCTGGCCGCCGGCGCGCATCTTGACGGCGGCGATGGAACCGAGACCGCTGCGTGCGGTGGTCGCGTAGGAATGGGTGCTGCTCATGAGTGCTCCTTCTTCTGGGCTGCCTGCTCGGCGAATAACGAGCTGACCGACTGGTTGGTGTGGATGTTGACGATGGCCTTGCCGAGCAAGGGTGCGACCGAGAGCACGGTGACCGGCAGCTCGGCGAAACGGCGTTTGAGCGGAATGGTGTCAGTGATCACCAGCTGGTCGAGCGTAGCCCCGCTCAGGCGCTCGAAGGCGTCGCCGCACAGCACCGCGTGGGTGACCACCGGGATCACCCGGCGGGCGCCGAACTGGCGCGCGGTGCGGATGGCGTTGGTCATGCTGCCGGCGGTGGTGATCATGTCGTCGATGATGATGACGTCGCGCGCGCCGATCTCGCCGATGACGTTGGCGACCTCGGTCTTGCTGTCGCCCAGGCGGCGCTTGTCGATGATCGCCAGCTTGGCGCCCAGGCGCTTGGCGACGCGGTCGGCGAGCTTGATCGAGCCGGTGTCCGGGCTCACCACCACCGGGTCGTTGAGCCCGAGGCCGAGGAGGTAGTCGAGCTGCACCGGCATGGCGGTGAGGTGGTCCACCGGCACGTCGAAGAAGCCCTGGATCTGCTGGGCGTGGAGATCGACGGTGAGCAGGCGGTGGATGCCCGCGGTGGTCATGATGTTGGCGACCAGCTTGGCGGTGATCGGCACCCGGCCTTCGTGCTTGCGGTCCTGGCGCGCGTAGCCGAAGTAGGGCACCACCCCGGTGATGCGCGCGGCCGAGGCGCGACGCAGGGCGTCGGCGATCACCAGGAGCTCCATCAGGAAGTCGTTGGTGGCGGTCGGCTGGACCACGAATACATCCGCGCCGCGCACATCCTCATGGATCTGCACCTTCACTTCGCCATCGGGGAAGCGATCGCAGGTCATCTCACCGAGGCGGTGACCGACGGCGTCG
>JAYVMM010000675.1:0-4205 GCA_043758975.1 Planctomycetota bacterium
GGAGGTTCACCGAGATCGACCCGTGGCGCCGGTCGCGCGCTGCTGCGTTGTGAATTAAAGCGGTCGAGCGGGAAGGCGATCCGCCGATCATCGGACCGCGCGTCCGCGGGATTCGCCGCTCCTTCGGTGCGCTTGCCCTCCTCGTCGTCGCTCTCCTCCTCCTCCTCGTCCTCGTCGTCCGCGTCCTCGTCGTCCTCGTCGTCCGCGAACAGATCTTCGTCCTCATCCATGTCCTCGAGTCCGATCACCTCCGCGGTCTTCCGACCGGCCTCCACCTCGTCGTCCGTGGGATCCCGGTAGGCGCGCGCCAAGGCCAGCGCGGCCAGGGCGGCAGCGGCATGCTCACAGCCACCGCTGCCGTCCTTGCAGCTGCACTCGCAGACGACGTTCCTGGAACGCATGACGCCGTCGAAATTGTCGACCTTTACCCCGAAAAGCAGGAGCTTGCAGAGGAAATTGCGGCGGAGGTGCACCTCGCAACTGATCTTGATGGTGGTCGGGTCAAGATCGCCAAGCAGCAGCTCGTTCACCCTGCCCTCGGACGCCAGGCGTTCGCCGAGCGTGAGGATGTCCCGCGGGAAAAAACTCTGCCAGGTGACCGCACTTTTCATCATGGGCTTTCATGAGGGCTTGGGGACACCAGCGCGTCGACGCGGTTTGACTGGTACCGCAGCCCGGATCTCGATCAAGGCCCACCTGCGAACGTGCAGCGGCGGGGGAGCGCCGTGGGCGGTCTCGGCGATGCAGCAGTCGGGCACTGCGAGCTGGTATTCTGCGGCTTGAACCCTCGCGGCGGAGAGGCATCGCGCAGGCGGTTGCGAGCGCCTACCCCGCGCAGCTCGACGTCAGGCGCCGCCGAATCTGCTCGCGGTGCGCGCATGCTCGCGGGTGAAGATGGCGCCGATGAAGAGGATGTGGGCGGAGTAGTAGATCCACACGATGACCGCCACCAGGGCGCCGGCGGCGCCATAGCGTCCGGAGTAGTCCGAGGTCCCGAGGTAGAAGCCGATCGCGAATCGCCCGATGATGAAGAGGGTGGCGGTCAGCACCGCGCCCAGCCAGACGTCCCGCCAGGCGACGACAGTGGCGGGCAGGAAGCGGAAGATGGCGGCGAAGAGCACCACCGAGACCAGCCAGCCGACCACCAGGTTGCCAACCGCGATGCCGACCAGAAGGACCGGCTGCCAACGCGACAATTCGCTCGCCGCCGAACTGATCAGGGCATCGAGGAGGAGGGAGACGAGCAGCAGGAAGCCGAAGCCCAGCACCATGCTCATGGGCGCGAAATATTCGGCAACCATGCGCAGGTAGCCCTTGTGCGCCGGTGGCGCCGGCGTCTTCCACACCGCATCCATGGAATCCTTGAGGTCCATGAAGACGCCGCCGGCGGTTATGAAGGTCAGCAACGCCCCGAGCGCGGCGCGCAGGGTGGAGTGGGCCGGCGCCTGCGCATGGTCGAGCATGGCACGGATGGCGCGGGCCTGCGTGGCGCCGAGCAGCTGGGCGATCTGCTCGTCCACGCCCTGGCTGATCACGTCACGATCCACCACCAGGCCAATGAGGGCATGGAAGGTCACCAGCAGCGGAATCAGCGACAGCAGGGCATAGAAGGACAGCGACGCCGATAGCCGACCGACGTTGTCGTGCCGCCAACCAGCCGCGGTGGCCAGCAGGAGGCGCACGTAGCGATTGCTGGCGATGACCGCCAGGCGCGTTCGCAGCCAATCGCGCATGGTCAGCATCCTCGGTGGCGCGGCAGGCCGGCGGCAGCGCCCAGCCTGCCGCCGGCTCGTTGGTCAGCGTGCGTAGGCGCCGGGCTCCCGCCTGCTGGCAGGAGCCCGACCCCGCCGTCAGTGCTGCCTGCCACCAATTGTCCGCGGATCGGGCGCCGGGCGGGAGGTGGCGCCCTGGTCGCTGCCCCTGCCGCGGTCATCGCGAGCGGGAGACTTCGGCGCGGCGGGGGTTGCCTCGGCGGCCGACGCAATGTCCTCGGCCCCGGCCTGCTGATACAGCTCCTTGATCCGGGCGACCTGCTTGCCGTCCTGGGCATGGGTCGAGATCAGGATGCGGCCAGCGCGCAGCTTACCTTCGTAGCGCTTGGCCTCGACCTCCGGGATGCCGGCGCCGATGAGCGCGCCCGCCACTCCGCCGACCGCGGCGCCGATGGCCGCTCCACTCAAGGCCGCCAGGATGGGACCGGCGGCGATGAACGGCCCGACTCCGGGAATAGCCAGCGAACCGATGCCGACCAGCCAGCCAAGGGCGCCGCCGAGCACGCCCCCTGAGGAGACGCCGGCAGTGGCGCCTTCGGGCGCCTTGGAATGCATCTCATGCCCGAGGTCGCGGCTGGTTGAGGTGTCCGGATAAAGTACGGATACGTCGCTGCCGCCATATCCTTCGCTGCGCAGCTTCTCGACGATTGCGACCGTCATGTGGTCGTCCTTGGCGATGCAGAATACGGAAGTGGCCATGGGGGATCCTTTCGAAATGAGGTGGTGATGGCGGGTGGCGGGATGCGCCCGCTTCCAGGGTGAGTTAGCGCATGCTGTGCCGATAAGCGCAGGCCCGGGAACGCAGCCCAGGAGCGCCCCTGCGGTTGCAATATGCAGGCTTGACGCCTCGAGCTCCGATGAAAAGGCCTTGCGCCAGCGCCAGCGCTGCGGAAGCGGACCGTCGCGGCGCCCGCGCGCACGCGGGTCGAGACGCTGGACCGGCACCTGTGCGGAAGCATATGCTCACCTGGTTGGCCCGGCGGCTATCGCACATCAAACGGCAGCGGGCGCCTGACACTGCCGGATACCCGTCGTCTAAAGCATGGCGGCGCCGCCGGCGCTAACGGCGCCAGCTCATCGCAGCCAGCAGAGAACCGGGAGGCGGCGGGCAGACGACGGCGAGCGACGGCGACCATGGGCAATCGCTGCCACCCGTTTTTGGCACACCCGCCGCTACCATCCCCTCGCAATACCGCCCATGCCCACCCAAGGAGGATTAACATGCGCATCCTACTCACCGCCGCCTGTGCCCTCACCGCCACTACCTGTCTGCAGGCGGTCGACGGCCCGCCCCTCGCCGATACCGATGCCACCCGCCTGGCAGCTGAAGTGCTGCTAGGGAGCCCAGGCTTCGAAGCCGGGGTGGCGGGCGAATTCCGCTGGCACAACTCGACCGAATGGCAGATCCGCCCCGAGCTGTTCATCAACGAGGACGAGCGCGTCGGCGCTGCCGTATCGCTGTCCTGGGACCTCGCCCCCGTGTTCACCTTGCCCGCGGGCCACGAGCTCTTCCTCGGTCCGCGCGTCGCCTACCATAACAGCGACCACAGCAAATGGGGGTTCGACGCGATGGCGCTCTATTCCTTTCCGCTTTTCCCGGATCGGGAATTCCGCCATAATATCGAAATCATGGGCACCGTCGGCATTTTGCAGCATCGTGATGACAGCGACAAGGTCAGCAGCCGCTTTGGTGCCTCCCTCGGCGTGGGCTATGCCTACCGCTTCTGAGCGGTGCACACGCTAACCGTTGGCCGCTTCCGCTGATTGCCGGTCCTCGCTCCGCCGCCATCTCCGCTGGAGATGTCATCCTTCCGCGGCGGAGGCAGGAGCAACCGGGGCTTGCGACTGCGCACACTTACTGGCAGTTCCGCAAACCGCCTGGTCCGTCCGGCACTGGTACCGGCCCTGCCTGAGGGCGATCGCACGCTGTTCGCGCAAACCTTCGCCAGCATCTCTGCCATGCGCCTGACAGCCGCGCGCGATCTCCCGCGGATTGTCACAGCTGCGTGCAAAACGGCGGCAGGGAAGCGCCACCTCCGGAGGCGGCATGCGTTCGCTGCCCGGTCCGCCCGCGCCAGCGATCGCCATTGATCGCCAATGATTGCCCGCCGCTGCGCGGGAGCGGGGTCAAGATCGGGCCGGGCGCCACCGCGGTTTGACCGCCTGGCACCAGGCCTTTGCAGAGTGCGCGCGCGCCGCCCAGCGAGCACACGCGCTCAGTCGTGGGCAGGCGGATGCTCGCTGTTTGTTACCGGCGCGAAGCGACTCACCACCTCGCTGAGGCTGGTCACCAGACTGAACCGGTAGCGCTTCTTGGCGCGCTCCAACCGCTGGATGCCGTGCACCTCGGGATTCCACAGTCCGACCACGATGGACAGTTCAGGGAAGCGCAGCCTGAGCATGCGCGCCCAGGATATCGCCCGCACCGTGGAC
>JAYVMM010000676.1:0-2535 GCA_043758975.1 Planctomycetota bacterium
CTCGATCGCGTTTCGTCCGCCGCCCATGGCGCGTGGCTGGCGGCGCTCACCGCCGCGCTCAGCGCCCTCGCCGGGCTGGTCGCGCTGCTGGTGGCGCGCGCCAAGGGCTCTCCCGGCGGCACGCGCACCATCGTGCTCGCCTCCGATCCACGCCTGCTCGAGCTCAAGCGCCGCACCATCGCCGAGGAGCTGCGCGTGCTCGAGGACGCCCAGGACCTCCAGCGCGGGGTGTTCGAGGTCAGCGCCGAGCTGGTCGGCTGCGTCGAGGAGGAGGATGCGCGCGTGCGCTTCACCTCGGCCATGCGCCGCTACTGGTCCTGCCGCCATGCCGATCTCATGGTGTGGGAGCGCGGCACCTGGCGCAACCTCGGCGGCGACGCCTCGGGCGCGGCGCCCGCGCTCGGGCGTCCGGTGGCGCTTCCGGAAGAGAACGCCGGCGACCTGGTGCTCGATCTCAGCCCCGGGGTCGATGGCCAGGCGGCGCTGGTGCTGCGCCAGGCCACCGTGCAGCCCAGCCTCGGCGGACGCACCATCGCCGATCAGCGCTACGTCGCCGAGGTGCTGCGCACCCAGCTTTCGCTCAGCCTGCGCCGGGTCACCCTCTACGCCGGCCTGCAGTCGCTCGCGCGCATCGATCCGCTCACCGGCACCAACCGGCGCTGGTACGGCGAGGCGCGCTTGCACGAGCTGGTCGAGGCCGGCGAGGTGGTGGCGGTGGCGATGGTCGACATCGACTTCTTCAAGCGCATCAACGACGCCCACGGCCATGCCGCCGGCGACGCCGTGCTGGCGGCGGTCGGGCGCTCGCTGATGGCCCAGCTGCGCGCTGGCGACCTCGTGCTGCGCTACGGCGGCGAGGAGTTCCTGGTCCTGCTGCCCGATACCCCGCCCGCCGGCGCGGCGCACGTTAGCGAGCGCCTGCGCGCCGGGGTGGCGGCGATCAGCGGCCTGCCGAGCGCGGTGACGGTCTCGATCGGGCTCGCCGCCTGCCACCAGGACGAAACTCCCGAGATGCTGGTCGAGCGCGCCGACGCCGCGCTCTACCGCGCCAAGGAGGCGGGGCGCAACCGCGTGGTGCTGGCCGAGGACGAGACGGTCGACAGCTTCCTGCGCACCACCGCGCGCAAGAACCGCAAACCGGGCAGCGAGACCGGCGCGCGGCGCACGCTCAAGCCCATTCCCGAAGCGGCGGCGCCCGCCGGCGCGGCGGCCCCGTCAGCCAGCGCAGCGGGGCCGCCTGCCAACGAGGCGGCCCCGCCGGCGGGCGGGCTCAGCGCAGGACCTTAGTCTCAGCTGCCGCCTTCTTCGGATCCGCCACCTCGCGGATGAAGGCCGGCACGCCGGCGCGCAGGCGCACGTTGACGATGTCGCCGGCCTTGACCTGGTTGGAGGCGATCAGGCGCGACAGCGGCGCCACCAGCATGCGCTCGACCGCGCGGCGCATCGGACGGGCGCCGAACTGCGGATCGGTACCCTCGGCCTGGAGCTTGTCGAGGTAGGCAGAGGAGTAGTGCAGGATGATCGGCATATTGGCGCCGAGCAGGCGCTTATAGACGTCCTGCAGCATGAGGTTGAGGATCTTGCGCAGGTCGGGGTTGGTCAGCACGCGGAAGCAAATGATGTCGTCGAAGCGGTTGAGGAACTCGTAGGGGAAGACCTCCTTGGCCGCCTCCACCGCCTTGGCCTTGATGTCCAGATTGATCGCCTCGGCCTCGGTCTTGACCTCGAAGCCGATCGAGCGGTGGCGCAAGGTCTCGCTCATCTCCTCGGCGCCGACGTTGGTGGTGATGACGATGATCGAGCGGGTGAAGTCCACCGTCTTGTTGTTGCCGAGGGTGAGGTGGCCGTCCTCCATCAGCCCGAGCAGGGCGTTCCACACCTTGGGGTGCGCCTTCTCGACCTCGTCGAAGAGCACGATCGACATGTAATGCGACTTCACCTGCGGGAAGAGCTTGGCGATCTTGCCCTCGCCCTCGGCGAACACCCCGCGCCCCTCGGTCTGCGCCTCCTTGTGGTGCTTGTCGAGGTTGTCCTGCGAGAGCATCGGCTCGACATCGTTGCCGACGTAGCCGGGGGGCGAGCCGAAGAGCTTGGAGACGGTGAATTCGCTGGAGAACTCCTGGCAATTGACGCGGGTGAAGGCGGTGCGCTTGCCGAAGATGGTCTCCGCCAGGGCCTTGACCGTCTCGGTCTTGCCCACCCCGGTGGGGCCGAGGAAGAGCAGGGTGAGGATGGGACGCTCGGGGTTGCGGATGCCGGCGAGGATCTTGGAGAAGGAGTCGAGGATGGCGTCGATCGCGCTCATTTGCCCGACCACCCGCTCGCGCAGCATGGTCTCGAAGCGCGTCACCTGGGGCGAGCGCTTGAGCGGGTCGAGGACCAGGGCTTCCTTCTGCAGAGCGGGTTCGGAGTGGGCCATGGTGTCCTCGGGGAGCGCGGGTCGGCGGCGGCGGGTGCGGGCAGCACCCATCATGCCAGGGATTATACCCCAGGGAAAGCCACCGCGCTGCCGCGCTGCCGCCTCAGGCCGCGATC
>JAYVMM010000677.1:0-1531 GCA_043758975.1 Planctomycetota bacterium
CCGGGCTCGCCGGGGATCTCGAAGCCGAAGTAGGGCGCGGGGCGGCTGACGTCCCAGTCGCGCAGCGGGGTGTCGGGGGCGAGGAAGGTGCCTTTGAGCCAGTTCGCCATCTCCGGCTGCAGCGGAGCGGGGGTGCGCCCGATCCACGCCTCCACCGCGGGGCGCAGCGGTTCGAGGCGGACGAAGAGGTGGGCGGCCGAGCGCAGTTCGGGAGTCGCGCCGCTGAGCGTGCTGACCGGATTGCCGAGCTCGGTCGGGCTGTAGGTGGTGTTGCACTTGTCGCACGAGTCGCCGTACTGGTCGGGCGACTTGCAATTCGGGCAGCTGCCCTTGACGAAGCGGTCGGCGAGGAAGCAGCCCGCCTTGGGGTCATAGAGCTGGGTCACGTCCTGCTTGCGCACGACCCCCGGGATGGACGTGAGCGCCTTCCAGAAGTCGGCCACCAGCAAGCGGTTGGATTCCGAGTCGGTGGAGCCGTAATGGTCGAAGGCGACGCCGAAGGCGGCGAAGTCCTGCTGGTGGGTGGCGTTCATCTCGCTGATGATCGACTGCTCGCTGCGCCCCTCCTGGCGGGCGCGGATCATGGTCGCGGTGCCGTGGGTATCGTCGGCGCAGACGAAGGCGACGCGATGGCCGCGCAGGCGCTGGAAGCGCACCCAGACGTCGGCCTGGATGTACTCCACGAGATGGCCGATGTGGATATGGCCGTTGACGTAGGGCAGGGCGGCGGTGACCAGCAGCTGACGCGGGGGCATAGGGGCTCCGCGGGGCATCCTCGGGGCGAAGGTGAGCGTGCAAGCCTCGCCAGGGCCAGGAATTGGCGCGCCGCGTGCCCCTGGCGGGCAGGCCGTGCCCCCCAGCCGGGGGAGGTGTCGCATAAGGCGACGCGGCGCGGGGGAGATGTCGTGGCCGAGAGCACCAGTGGCGGCGAGAAGACCGAACAGCCGACGCCTAAGCGGCTGGCGGATGCCCGCGACGAGGGCCAGGTCTGCTTCTCGCACGAGGTCACCGTGGCCGGCCTGCTGCTGGTCGGTTTCTGCACCATGGCGGCCACCGCGCCGCTGTTCTGGAACGCCATGGCGGGGGTGCTGCGCCATGCCCTTTCCGATGGTCTGGGGTGGAACCTGGACGAGCAGGGCAATCTGCGCCAGCTGCTCATCGAGCATGCGCTCGCCATGCGCTGGCTGCTGCCCTTCCTGGCGGCGATGTTCGTCGCCGCCCTGGTGCTGTGCACCGCCCAGGTCGGGATGCACGCCTCGCTCAAGCCGCAGGGCGATTGCATCACTTTTGCTGCGTTTTTACGTCTACTCCTGGGCTAGGCGAATAATTGAAAAATTTAGTTATGACAATTCATGATCATGCAATCAGCGACATTTTTACGAATATTATTTGTAACTACTCACCGGTATTGGGACTTGGACTTGGGCTTCGGCTCCTCCACCACTGCTTTCTCCACCTCCTGTTCGGCACGCATGACGTTGAACAGATAGAGCGCTGAATCGCAGAGATGGCCCATGTCATAAGCCTTCCA
>JAYVMM010000678.1:0-3672 GCA_043758975.1 Planctomycetota bacterium
TGCTCGTGGGGCAGCAGCCAGAGCACCGGCTGCTCGCGGTAGCGCCGCGCGAGGTAGCCGGCCAGCGCCGCCGCCTCGCCGGCGGCGGACGCCTCCGCACCAGGCTGCCAGGGCAGCAGGGCGACGTAGATGCCATGCGCGGCAGCGCGCGCGATGAGGTAGTCGAGATGGGCGAAGTACTCGTCCGCCGGGCGGTCGAGCCGCCCGTCGCTCAGTGCGGCATGGCCGTAGGCGTTGCGCTCCGCGGCGCCCCCGGGCCCGGCGGCGACCGCGGCGAGGTGGATCACGGTGAAGCGCTGGGCGGCGCGCACGCGCAGGTAGGCATCGATGTCCTCGCGGTTGAGGCGGGACAGCAGCGGCCACACGGTGTCGCCCAGCCAGAAGAAAGGTTCGCCGCTCCGGGTGACCAGGAAGCGGCGGTTCTCCCCGATGCTCACGTGCGACAATCGCTGCATGCTGGTGGTCACGAGAAGCGAGTATGGGTGACCGCGCCAGGTGATGCAATCACCGCCTGCCCGCCTGGTCAAATGGGGGACCTGACACCGCGCTCAGCGCGCGATGATCATGATCTCATAGAGCGCGAAGCCCTGCGCCGTGGTGCGCTCGTGGAGCGCGATGCGCAGGTAGCGCGCCGGGGCGCCGATCGGGACATCCTCGATGCGCGGGCCGACCCGCCCGTTGCTGGTGGCGATGGGCGCGCTCCACACGCCGCCATCGGGCGAGATCTGCACGCTGAAGGATTTCGCCGCGTCCCTGGTCCACAGCATGCGCAGCCGGGCGATCGCCTGGACGGTGCCGAGGTCGATGAGCAGCTCCTGGTTGTCGGCGTAGGCGCTCGACCAGCTGCTCGCGGGGTCGCCATCGACGAGGTTGCCCGGCGGGCCTTCGCCCGGCGCCCCGAGGTGGGTCGAGGAGGCGAGCACGTGCGCGCCCTGCCCGAGGTGCGGCAGCGCCACCGTGGCGGCGGGTTGGTCGTCCGCCGCGGGCGCGCCACCGCCGGCGGGGAGGCGCGCATCACCGCAACCGCCGGCCAGGGCGAGCGCGCACAGCGCGCCAGCCAGGGCCGGGAAGCGCCGGGGGCAGGGTGCATGCGCGCGCGAGCGGGTCATGGTCAGCGCCTTGCCGCCCGCCTGGCGCTACCTGGCGCCTTGGGCGCGCGCGGGCGCGGGGCGGCGAGGGCAGCGAAGAAGCCGCTCTGCACCCAATCGCGGAACCAGGTCATCACCAGGGTGGCCATGCGCTGCTGCTGGGCGGCACCCGCCGCCTCGCCGAGCGCCGCCAGGGCCTGCCCGAGCGGCTCGCCCGCGAACAGCGCGCTGAGGATGCCGACCATGGGCGGGCTCAGGTCCATGCGCCAGACCGTGAAGCCCTTGCGGTAGATCGCGGTCGCGCTGGCGCCGCGCGCGGGGATGGCCGGCGCGCGCTCCTCGCGCTGGGCCTGGAGGTAGCGGTTGACCGGATATGTGCTGCGCAGCAGGCGCACGGTATCGCTCGCCTTGAAGCGCACCGCGCCCCAGCCCTGCGGCGGGATCGTCTGCAGGGCGGCGAGCGAGAGGGTCGGCGCCGCCTGCGCGTGCAGCACCTCGACCATCGCCCATTCCAGCTCCGCGAGCTCGGCGATGAAGGCGCGCTGGGGCACGCGCGCGCGCTCATCCTGGCAGTGGCGCACCAGCCGCTGCCCGTAGCGGTTGAGGTTGGGGTGGTCGGAGGGCGAGCGGGCGATGATGTCGCGTGCGAGCGCGGTGAAGGCCTCGCGTCCGAGGGCATGCAGCACGCTGGGAAAGTCATCGGCCAGGCAGTCGACCAGGCGGGCGTGGTAGGCGTAGTGGTAGATGCCGATGCGCGCGCTGGCCGAGAGCTGGCGGTTGGAGACCAGCACGCGCTCGATCGGTTCAGCGGGCGCGAGCGCGAGCCCGGCGGCGGCGAGGCGCATGCCCTCGGCGGCGTCCCCGGGATGGGTGATCACCGTCTGGAACCATTGCTGCAGCGCGCGCAGCGGACCGGCCACCGGCACCTGCTCCAGCTTGCGGGATGCACGCTCGCGCGGGCGCGCGGCGGGAGGGAGCAGCGGACTGGCGCTGGCGCGCTCGACCTCGCGGCGCTCGGGCGGACCGCCTGCGCTGCGCGCGGGGCGGAGTTCGAGGCCATCGCCCGCCGGGCCGGCGCGGGCGGCGGTCACGGCGCCCGCCGCGCCCGCGGCGCCTTGGCGGCGGGGATGACGAGGGGCGCGGCGAAGGCGTGCGCGCGCTGCGCCTCCTGGTGGACGACCGGGAATTCCGGGATCTCGGCGTCCCATTCGAGCAGCACGCTCGCGCCGCCGCTGCGCCGGTAGGCCGCGGCGAACAGCTGCCACACCGGATCGATCACCGGCCCGATGTGGGTATCGATCACATGGGTGCCGTTGTCGGTGTGCCCGGCGACGTGGATCTGCACCACCCGGTCCCACGGCAGGCCGGCGAGGTAGTCGGCGGTGGCGAAGCCGTGGTTGCGCGCGCTGACATAGACGTTGTTGACGTCGAGCAGCAGACCGCAGCCGGTCTCCGCGCAGAGCGCGGCGAGGAAGTCCCATTCGCTCAGGGTGGAGCCGGCGAATTCGACGTAGGTCGAGGGGTTCTCGAGGATCAGCGGCGCGCCCAGCGCATCCTGCACCTGGCGCACACGCCGCGCGACATGGGCGAGCGCCTCCTCGGTATAGGGCAGCGGCAGCAGATCGTGGTTGTTGCGTCCGGCGACCCCGGTCCAGCAGAGGTGGTCGGAAACCCAGGGCGAGACGATGCGGTCGCGCAGCGCGACCAGTTCGCGCAGGTAGGCGCGGTCTATCGGGTCGCTCGAGCCGATCGAGAGCGACACCCCGTGCATGACCAGGGGATAGTGTTCGGCGAGGGTGTCGAGTACATGCAGCGGCCGCCCGGCGGTCTGCATGAAGTTCTCGCTGATGATCTCGAACCAGGCGACCGTGGGCCGGCTGGCGAGGATATGCTGATAATGGGTGGTGCGCAGGCCGACCCCGACGCCGAGGTTGGGCAGGCCCCAGCGGTTGCCGCTGGCTGCTGCCCGTGGGCGGCGATCGGTGCGTGACGACAAAGCGGCGGCGGGCATGGCGGGCCTGGCGGACGAGGCGGACGGAGGAGGCGATGGCGGCCACACCGCATGCCTGCGGTCCACACTGCGGACCGCAGGCAACGGCGCGGGCGCGGGGGCTTCACCCCCGCGCCTTCACGCTCGGCTCACTGCGCCGTCTTGCAACCGCCCTTGCCCTTGCACTCATTCTTGCCGCCCTTGCCCTTGCCCTTGCAGGCGTTCTTGCCCGCGCAGTCGTGCTTGTCGGTGGCGCAGCCGCCCTTGCCCTTGCAGGAGTTCTTCATCTTGCAGCCATTGTCGCCGGTCTTGCAGCCGCCCTTGCCCTTGCAGGAGTTCAGCGTCTTGCAGTCGTGCTTGTCGACGTTGGTGTCGCCCGCCTCCTCGCCGGTGGCAACCTGGAAGTAGGCCTGGCCAGCGCCGGCAAGGATGCCGGAGACGGCGGCGGCGACGAGGAGTTTGGAGAGCTTCATGGGGAACGTCCTTCTCGGAACAATGTCCGGGGTTGGGGATTGACTGGATAATGTCTGTACGCAGGCGGCATGTTCCAGCCGGCGCATGGCGCGCGGCCGGATCTGGAGCTGGCCCGGAATC
>JAYVMM010000679.1:0-1614 GCA_043758975.1 Planctomycetota bacterium
GTGATTATCGGGATTTCCCTGCGTTTTCCCTCATCTATAATTCCTGTTTAGATTTGAGATTCGGGGCAGAGCTTTCGACGTAGCCCAGATTGGGCACCCCCCGTGCCCAAAGGCGGCTAAAATGCCGCCGATCTGGGCGTATAGCGTCGAAAGGTATGCCCCGGATCCGGGTCTACCCCCACGAATTCACCCACAGATTTGCCGGAAGAACCAGATTTTTTATTGGGTGAGCAACTCGGGCGATCGGTAGTCCAGCGCAATGTTCAATCAATGCTTGCGAAAGCGGGCCACAAGGATGTTGTAGTAGATGGATACGGCGATAAATTAATCATTTATGGCCCAAAACTGAAAGAAACTGTGGTAGATAATCTGATCAGCGACTATGTGAATAAAGTAGTTAAGCTAGTTAAGCATTGAAAATACGCGCATTCATTGCGGGGGCCCGGTCAATTCGCCGAGCAGCATGATTCCGCCTGCGTACCACGACGAGCCCTGGTATTTGGCCGGGTTCTTCTCCAAGTCGGGTCGGTTGGCGGGGAAGAGGATGGCGGCCTTGTCGAGCTTGACGGCGTCCAATTCGAGGTCGACGCGGTGCTCGGTGTCCGGCAGGCCGCTGGCGATGCGCAGCGTGGCCAGGCGATGGTACGTGCAGTAGGAGTCGATGCGCCGTACCGGCTTGGGAGCTCCGCCATCGACTGCAACCATGACCTCGCCGCAGTCCGGGCCGACCAGGTCATAGATGCTCGCGGCGGTGCCCTTGAAGCGGAAGGACAGCTTGGTGCCGGGGGCATCAGCGCGGTAGAGGCCGGGCAGCCGCTCGGCGAAGTGCTTGCCCACCGGATCGCTGGCGGGATCGAGCTTGGTCCAGCCTACCCCTGGGTGCGCGCGCTCGAGCGGCAGAATGGTGGCGCGCTGGTAGTTGTCCGCCTCCAGCGCTGGCGCGAGCGCGTGCGCAGCGGCGGTGCCGCCTGCGAGCAGCGCGGGAAGATGGCGCGCGATCACCTCGGTGTAGAGCTGGTGGCCGGCGTCGAGCGGATGGGTGTTGTCCTCGGAGAAGACCAGGCGGCTGCCGATGGCGGCGCGCTCGGCGTCGGTGGTCGGCTTGGCCGCCTGGAACACCAGGGTGCCGGCAGTGATGCGCGCGACCACCTCCAGCCCGAGGTGGATGGAGGGGATGCCGTAGTGGTCGGCCACCGCCTCCATGGTGCTGGCGGCGCGCGGAAAATGCTTCTCCTGCAGATCCTTGACCATGCCGCCGGTGAGGGTGTAGACGAAGCAGATATCGGTTGAGGGATCGGCGCTCCAGATCTGGCGCACGATGCCCTCCATGCAGCGCCGGATCTCGCGCGGATCGGCGCCGCCGTCGTTGACCGCGAACTCGACGAACACCAGGTCGGGCTTGGCGCGCAGGACGTCGTAGCCGACCCGGTAGACGCCGAGGTCGGAGCCGGTGCCGCCGATGGCGGCATTGATCTCGCTCACCCCGGCCTTGGGGAAGCGCTCCTTGAACCAGGCCAGGGTCTTCACCCGCCAGCCGTTGGCGGCGGTGATGCTGCCGCCGAAGTAGGCGATGCGCACCGGCGCCCCGGCGTTGAGCTTGGCCGCCACATTGGG
>JAYVMM010000680.1:0-2967 GCA_043758975.1 Planctomycetota bacterium
GCTTAAATGCGAACCTGAGCCGAGGCTGAAGAAGGCGTGTCCAGCGGCTTGGTCGCCCGGCACGGCGGGCCGGGCAAGGGGATCCGGTGCGAAGCCGAACTTGGGCAACCAGCCGCCTCCGTTCGGATGCAGGACGGCGAGTTCGAACTCACTGAGGAGGCGGGCACACGCGCCGAAATCCCGGACCCGATCGGAAATCTGCGCGAGACGGCGCTCACGATCCTTGAGCAATGGGTGGTAGCCCGGCACGCCGACGAGCAGGTCCGACAGCAGCTGTGCGGCTCTGTCGCAGCGGCGTTCGACGGCCCGCGCCGCCAACATCTCCTTGGTGTACTCCTTGGGAATTTCGTTCACATCGGATTCGTTCTTCGACACCATGTGCAGTTTGCCATCTTCCAGGCTCCATTCCCGTCCGGTAGGGGATTGGTCGCCGAGTACCGATGCGAGCAGCTCGATGCATGATGAGTCACAGAACCATTCCCGACTGATTTGCTCGCTGGCCCTGACCATCCCATTGAAAGCCAGCAGGCGGTAGGGATGTTCGTCTTTAGCCATGGTGAGCAGGGCGGCATGAGCGCCAGGGCAGCTCGTCGACCCCAACGTCCCGATGAGCCACCCAATCGCCGCAGCCTTGGCCTCCTCGTCGAGCGGGAGGCGCAGCGTCCCAGCGGCGAACTCATGGCTCAGCTGCCGCATTTCGCCTTGAGAGCCCAACTGATCGGTTGTCCACGCCCAGGCGCAGCGGCCATCGATTTCGATCTGCTGCACGGCACGCTGTGCCAGCGCCGGTGCAATACGGCGATCCTGGAGGTGGGCGAGGTCCACGAGCAGGCTGCGGATGCCTGCCTTGGTTTCGTCGGCTTTCTCCAGAGGGGTAGCGATGAGATGGTCGATCACCTGCAGCATCGCCTCAGCAACGGTCGGATCGTGAAGCGCGAGGACTGCAGCCCGCTGCGAGGGATTGGACGCCGTCGGCGGAGATTTACTGTCCGACCACACCGTCGAGCCGATTCCGACATCTTCATCGATGAAGGCCAATTCATGCGCGGCCGCGCAGCGTTCCCCCACGGTCTTGGCCTGGTCGGACAGCACCGCCTGCAGACGCTCCTCGAGCGGTCGGCCACCGACTTTGCGCCAATAGTCCCTGAACCAGGCGGCGGACTTCTTGGCCGCTTCCTCGCCATGGGCTGTGAAGTTATCGCCGGTCGAATCGGCGGCGAAGACCCGCACGCGCAGGATCGACATGAGCGCGCAGAGCGCCACCTCGCGCACGGCAATGACCGTGCGATTGCGTGAGAAGTCGCGCCAGAAATGCACGCATCGCGTCAGGCGCAGATCTCCTTCGAGCGCATCTATCAATGGCGGGACCGCCGCATCGCCCATGCGGATCAGCGCCGCGACGCGTGGATCCGAGGTGAAATCGATACCACCGGGCTGGCCCATTTGCCGCGCATCGGTCATATCGAGGACCTCGATGAGATAGGTGATCTTCCTTTTCGATTCCCATTTATCCCAATCCCCGGGGAATGCGAACGCGCCCGGGGATGCGTCGTGGTGATCATGGCGCCGTCTTTCGATTTCGGCGATTATCTGCTTGCCCTGCTCAGGCGCGAGATCGGGGTAGAGCTCAAGCAGGCGGCGGCCATGCCTCAACGCCTCATCGTCCGCCCGCACCATGTAGGCGTGCACCATGGCGGAGAACGCATACCAGACCAGATCGGCGCGCATTGCTGCTGCCGGATCGGCCTTCTCCGTATCATTCCGCGCGAGTGACCGGATGGCGACCATCAGCTGGGCGGCGAGGTCATCGTGGCCCAAGCGATGCAGCCATGCGGCCAGAGCCAGCGGCGGGGTCTCGGCGATGCCGGCCCCAGCGCGGTGCATTTTGGCAAAGGAATCATCAGCTGTGGCAGTCCCATTCGCGTCTGATGGCAGCTGCGCTGCGATGTAATTCCTGCATGCAGCGACAAAATCAATTGGGGCTGGCGGTTTACCACCGGCAATGCTGACCCGTTGGCCATCGATGAACAGGACGGTGGTAGCGCCGTCTTGCTGCTCTCCTGCAGGCAGCATCCACCCGCCTTGGTGGGTCGTGGTCTCCTGCGTCCAGACCGATCTCACGCTGACCGGGATGCTGACCCAGGTTTTTCCAAGCGGATCGACCAGGGGCGTCGGGATCAGCCCGGCAAGCAGCTGCGCATCCGCTGCCGACAGCATCGCTGGGACGGCATCTCCGGCCCAGCTGATCATCGGCATCATGACGAGAACCGCTATGGTAATGAAGCGCTTCATGTCTTTTCCGATCAGTGACGAGGATAAATATTGCGGGGCACGACGCCCTTATTTTGAAATCAGCTCTCTTTTAATTTCGTCCTCGATTGATCTTGTGACTCCGGCCACCCCTTCCTTCCTGGGTATTCCGTCATTCGTAAACCACTCCATAATTGGTTTATTTAAGAATCCTGCGATTGAGTCGCCAAAGTTTGCCATATACCTCATTTTCCCATTTTCATGGAAACCGATCCATATACCAACCGGCTTTCCCCTCTCGCACTGTCCAATTACGGCTAATCCGCCCTGTTCATAGAATTCCAACCACTGGCCGTCAAAAACACCCATAGAATTGTAATGTCTTTGCGTATAGACAGTGTTATTCTTATAGTAAAATAACCATTTGCCGCTTCTTTTCCCGTCGTGTTCCCACCCAATTCCATGATGTGTGTACGGTGCATGCGCTTCGTCAATTACCACGGTATCATCTATGGATTTATCTACGGCAATTGTTGAGTCGCAGCAAACCAGAAATAGGAAAAAAGTGGCGAGAATGCATGTAATGAATCTCATGGCGCAACCCCTGCCTTTCATATTTGGGTCTTCCGGCAAATCTGTGGGTGAATTCGTGGGGGTAGACCCGGATTCGGGGCATACCTTTCGACGCTATACGCCCAGATCGGCGGCATTTTAGCC
>JAYVMM010000681.1:0-6049 GCA_043758975.1 Planctomycetota bacterium
CTGCATCATCCGCGCGGTGTTCCTCGACCGCATCACCACCGCCTTCAAGAAGCAGCCCGGCCTCGCCAGCCTGCTGGTGGCGGGCGAGTTCCGCAAAGATGTCGCACGCACCCTGCCCGCCCTGCGCAAGGTGGTCGGCGGCGCTCGCCTACATCGAGAGCTATACCACCGCCCGCCTGCCGGCCTACCTGACCCAGGCCCAGCGCGACGCCTTCGGCTCGCATACCTACGAGCGCAACGAGAAGCCCGGCGAGGCCCTGCACACGGAGTGGTTGGCCTAGCATGACCGCGCAATGCCGAGCCGGAGCGCGTCCACGGACCGCGTGTCGATGACCTCACCCCGCGAGTTGGTGATGGCGATCCCGGGCCTGGTCAGCTTCTGGGACTTCCAGCAGCCAGGCGGCCAGCAGCGCCGGGCGCACGGCCAGGGCGCCTACGCCCTGCACGAGACCGCCGGCATCATCGACCGGAGCGAGGGCGGGGTGTTCGGCACCTATTGCGCCAGCTTCCCCGGCGGACGCTGGCTGGAATGCCCGCGCGAGGCCTGCCCGCTGCTCAACCTGCACGGCCCCGAGGCCGAGCTCAGCGTGCTCGCCTGGGTGCGGCGCAACCTCCAGCACAACGGCAGCAATCAGACGGTGGCCGGGATCTGGCACGAAGCGCCGCACCGGCGGCAGTACGGGCTGTTCGTCGATTCCCGCCAGCACGCCTCCGCCGGCCAGGCCGCGCTCCAGCTCTCCTGCGTCGGCGCCACCACCGGCGGGCAGAAGCACGCCAGCGAGCAGGCCATCGGCGGCACCGCGCTCAACGGGGACTGGCACTTCATCGCCTGCACCTTCGGGCGCGCCGAGAAGGGCGGCAACGAGGCGCGGGTCTACCTCGACGGGCTTCTCGACCAGCGCGCCGGCCTGAACCCGAGCTGCCCGCCCGGCCATCTCGCCAATGGCGGCGCCGGGGGCGCCGACTTCACCGTCGGCGCCGCCCACCGCGCGGGCGAGGTCGGCGACTGGTTCGTCGGCGCCATCGGCGGCCTGGCGGTGTGCAACCGCGCGCTCCCTGGCGAGGTCCTGCAGGCGCTCCACGCCCAGGTCGCCCTGCCGTCGTGAGCGCAGCCGATGCCAGTGCTCCGGGGGCGAGGCCGCTGCACCTGGTGGTCATCCCCGGGACCAACCGCGCCGGCAGCCAGTCGCTGCGCCTCGCCCGCCTGGTGGAGAGCGACTATCGCGCCCTGGGCTCGACCACTGATCTGCTCGAGCTCGCGCTGGGTGCGGAATTCCTCGAGCCCACCGCCTACAAGCAGCCAGCGCCGGCGGTGAGCGCGCTGGTCGCGCGCTTCCTCAAGGCCGACGGGGTGGTGTTCATCGTCCCCGAGTACAACGGCAGCTATCCCGGTGTGCTCAAGCTGTTCATCGACATGCTGCCCTATCCGCAGGGCTTCGACCAGCGCCCCTGCGCCTTCATCGGCCTCGCCGCCGGGCAGTTCCAGGGCCTGCGCGCGGTCGAGCACCTCCAGGGGGTGGCCGGCTACCGCAACGCCCACTGCTACGCCGGGCGGGTGTTCATCGGCAACAGCCACCAGCTGCTCGACGCCGCCGGGGCGCTGGCCAACCGCGACCTCGCCACCCGCCTGATGCAGCAGGCTGCCGGCTTCCACCACTTCATCGCCCAGCTCAAGCGCCGCTGAGGGCGCGCACGCTGGCCCGCGGCGGCGGGCGGCCATAGTGGGTGGCCATGGGCACTCAGCGCTTCGATGTCATCGTGGTGGGGGCCGGCCATGCCGGCATCGAGGCTGGCGCCGCCGCGGCGCGCCTCGGCTGCACCACCGCGCTGGTGAGCGGCAACCTCGACACCGTGGGCAAGATGTCGTGCAACCCCTCGATCGGCGGGGTGGCCAAGGGCCAGCTCGCGCGCGAGGTCGACGCCCTCGGCGGCCTGATGGGTCTGGCCACCGACGCCACCGGGATCCAGTTCCGCCTGCTCGGACGCTCCAAGGGCCCGGCGATGTGGAGCCCGCGTGCGCAATGCGACAAGGCGGCCTACGCCGCCTGGATGAAGCAGCGGATCGAGTCCCAGCCCGGGCTCTACCCGGTCCAGGGCGAGGCCTGGGCGCTGCTCGGCGCCAGCCGCACCGGCGGTGTGCTCACCGGCGTGCGGCTGCGCGACGGACGCGAGCTCTACGCCCCGCGCGTGGTCATCACCACCGGCACCTTCCTCAAGGCGCTGATGCACCAGGGCGAGACCCGCACCGCCGGCGGGCGCATGGGCGACCAGGCCGCCGCCGGGCTCTCGGACGCCTTCACTGAGCTCGGGCTGCGCCTGCTGCGGCACAAGACCGGCACCCCCTGCCGCCTGCACGGCGATTCGATCCGCTGGGAGCTGTGCAGCGAGCAGCCCGGCGACGAACCGCCCGCGCCCTTCAGCTTCCTCACCGAGCGCATCACCCAGACCCAGATCAGCTGCTGGATGTGCCACACCAATGCGCGCGCGCACGCGCACATCCTCGCCAACCTGCACCGCGCGCCGATGTACAACGGCCAGATCAGCTCGGTCGGGCCGCGCTACTGCCCATCGGTGGAGGACAAGGTGGTGCGCTTCAAGGAGCGCGACAGCCACCACCTCTTCCTCGAGCCCGAGGGCCGCAACACCAAGGAGGTCTACGTCAACGGGCTGTCGACCTCGCTGCCGCTCGATGTCCAGGATGCGGTGCTGGCCGAGATCCCCGCCCTGGCCAAGGCGCACGTGCTGCGCTACGGCTACGCCGTCGAGTATGACGTCGTCGCTCCCGACCAGATCGACCATGCGCTGATGGTGCGCAGCGTGCCCGGGCTCTACCTCGCCGGGCAGATCAACGGCACCTCGGGCTACGAGGAGGCCGCCGCCCAGGGCCTGGTCGCCGGCGCCAACGCCGCGCTCACCCTGGGCGGACGCGAGCCGCTGCGCCTGTCGCGCGCCGACGGCTACATCGGGGTGCTGATCGACGACCTGGTGACGCGCCTGCCGGAGGAGCCCTATCGCATGTTCACCTCGCGCGCCGAGCACCGCCTGCACCTGCGCGCCGACAACGCCGACCGCCGGCTGACCCCGCTCGCCGCGCGCAGCGGCCTGGTCGGCCTTGAGCGCGCGCAGGCGGTGGCGGAGAAGGAGCTGGCGGTGGCCGGGCTGCTGCGTGCCATCGCGCCTGAGACCGCCCACCGGGTCGCCGGCGAGGGCATGGAGCGTGACGCCTGCCTGGCGCTGCTGCCCGCCCTCGCCCGCGCCCCGGTGCTGGTGGCGGAGCAGGTGTGGATCACCCTGCGCTACGCCACCTACCTCGAGCGCCAGGCGGTCAAGATCGACCGCCTGAGCCGCTTCCGTGACCTCGCCCTGCCCGCCGACTTCGCCTATGGCGCGCTCACCACGCTCAGCAGCGAGGGTCGCCAGCGCCTGCTCCGGCACCGCCCCGCCACCCTCGGCGAGGCGGGGGCGCTGCCCGGGGTCAGCATGGTCGACCTCGAGACCCTCTATGCCGCCCTGCAATCGCGCCGGCGGCGCCTGGCGCCGGGTGGCGACGCGGTGGTCGGCAGCGGCGCACCCTAGGGTCGCGCTGGCCCGGGGGCAGGCCGAGCGCTGGTTGGCTGGTTGAAAGTCCAGGCGCGCCAGCGACTTTGATGCTATACTCCAGCATCGCCGCCGGCTCCGGCGGCATCCGCACCCCGCGAGAGGACTTCATATGGACTCGACCAAGATCGAATCGAACTCCTGGCGCATGTTCCGCATCATGGGCGAGTTCGCCGCCGGCTTCCAGACCCTCAATGAGATGCCCAAGGCGATCACCATCTTCGGCTCGGCGCGCACCAGCCCCAGCCACCCCCACTACCTGGCGGCCGAGCAGGTCGCCGCGCGTGCGGTGGAGCTTGGCTACCCGGTGATCACCGGCGGCGGTCCGGGCATCATGGAGGCGGGCAACAAGGGTGCCAAGTCGGCCAAGGGCACCAGCGTCGGGCTGTGCATCAACCTGCCGATGGAGCAGCATTCCAACCCCTACATCAACGTCGAAGTCAAATTCCACTATTTCTTCGTGCGCAAGGTGATGTTCCTCAAGCACACCTGCGCGGTGGTGGTGATGCCGGGCGGCTTCGGCACCCTCGACGAGCTGTTCGAGGTGGTGACCCTGGTGCAGACCCACAAGATCGCACCGATGCCGATCGTGCTCTACGGGCGCGCCTACTGGCAGGGCCTGCTGACCTGGATCAAGAAGACCATGGAAGACGAGCACGGCTATGTCAGCCATGGCGACCTCGACCTGCTCACCCTGGTCGACTCGGTCGACGAGGCGATGACGGCGCTCGCCCGCGTCTCGCACGAGGGCACCCATGCCTTCCTGCGTGAGCGCCGCAACGGGCGCGTCGGCCTCGACCAGCTGCAGGACTCCGATCCCCCGTTCGAGCGTGGATGACGCCGGGCCGGGCGCCGGGCACCCGCGCCCAGGCGCCCGGCGCGGGCGGGTGAACATCCCGCGCGATCAGGCGCCGCCCGGGGGCCGGAGAGGCGATTGTGCCCGCGCCGGAAGCGACAATCATGGCGCTCCCCCAGGTACGGAGAGGCACCATGGTCCAGCCGGGAACGCCCAAGACGCCCGAGATCGCCCACGCCGATCCGGCGGTCGAGGCGGCGCAGCTCATCTTCCGCGATGTGTGGGCCGCCCTCGAGCTGAGCATCGGACGGCAGCAGCTGCGCTTCCCCAAGGAGATCATTTGGCTGAACGGTGCGCCCGGATCGGGCAAGGGCACCAACACGCCGTTCATCCTGCGCGAGCGCTCAATCAACGCCGCGCCGGTGGTCACCAGCGAGCTGCTCAACACCTCCGAGGCGCAGCGCATCAAGGATTCCGGCAACCTGGTCGCCGACCCCCTGGTGGTCAGCCTGCTGTTCCGCAAGCTGCTCGATCCGGTGTACATGAACGGGGTCATCGTCGACGGCTTCCCGCGCACGCGGGTGCAGTGCGAATGCCTTAAGCTGCTCTACCAGAAGATGCTCGAGCTGCGCAAGGAGTTCGTGGCTTCGCCACTGGCGCAGTTCTTCCCCCAGCCGGTGTTCCGCATCACCGTGCTCTACGTCGAGGAGCGCGAATCAGTCGAGCGCCAGCTCAAGCGCGGACGCCAGATCATCGCCATCAACCAGCGCGTACGCGACACCGGGGTTGGCGAGATGCTCGAGGAGCGCACCACCGACACCAACGAGGAGGCCTGCCGCAAGCGCTACCGCATCTTCAAGGAGCAGGCGCTTGAGGCGCTGCAGTCGCTCAAGAAGACCTTCCACTACCACCTGATCAACGCCCAGGCCGACATCGCCACGGTCGAGCGCAACATCATCCACGAGTTCCAGTACCAGAGCTCGCTCGAGCTCGATGACCAGACCCTCGACTCGATCAACCACATCCCCCTGGCCAACGACATCGTGGTCAATGCGCGCCAGCATCTCGTGCGCCGCCTCGATTCCTACCAGCGCGAGCACACCGCGCTGTTCAACCAGGTGATCTACATCATCGAGCACGAGTTCATGCCGGTGATCACCCTGCACTCGATCAGCGGGCGGGCGGAGATCGTCAGCGATAACCCGCTGTTCGCCCAGCTCATGGCCCTGCACATGCTTCTCGACGTCTTCAATGAGCGCGGCTACTACGCGGTCGGCTACACCGAGGTGAAGGACATCCCCGCCCGCCTCGACCTCACCACCGGTGAGATCAGCTGCCGCAAGAAGCCGGTCTACCGCTTCTCCATCCGCTTCGCCGGCTCGGTCATCCGCCGGGGCACCTAGGGCTACGCAAACGTTTTCGCTCCAATGGCTTGTGGGTCCGCTCCCAGGCCGGTGCTGGACCCTGGCCGAGGGGCCGGGCCAGCCCCAGGGAGGGCTGTTTTCAGTTGAAAGTAAGTTATCAATTCCATCGCAGCAGCTTGATACGGACACGATTCTTGTTGATCCGCCGGTGAAGAGTGAGGCTCAGTACATGGTGTATGCTCGGGTCTCATCCTCTGATCAGAAGAAGGATCTCGACCAGCAGACAGCGCCG
>JAYVMM010000682.1:0-1541 GCA_043758975.1 Planctomycetota bacterium
GGCGCTAGCTGGCGCAGGGTCGATCCGGCGGCGGCGCAGCGGTCTCTTTCTTATTGCTATTTATTCTCATTACTGATATAATCAGGGCATAGTCTATGAACGCCCCCCTCGCGCAGCCGCTCGCACCGCTCACCACCTTAGATGGCATCGCACCCGGCGAACGAGTGCTGGTACGCGCCGTGACCGGGCCGACTCCGATACGTAGACGATTGATGGAAATGGGCTTATGCTCTGGGGTCGTGGTCGATGTGCTGCGCCGCGCGCCCTTTGGCGACCCCCTGGAAGTGCGCCTGCGCGGCTACCTGTTGAGCCTGCGCGCGATGCAGGCGGCACTGATCCGGGTCGAGCGCCTGGCTACCGGACAGTCTGCCCCCAACGTCGCCTGATCCAATGTCCAGCCTCGTCGCGCCTGCCCTCCCGGTCGCCAGCGCGGTGCGCAGCATCGCTCTGGCGGGCAATCCCAACAGTGGCAAGACCACCCTCTTCAACGCCCTTACCGGGCTCAGGCAGAAGGTCGCCAACTATCCCGGGGTGACGGTCGAGAAGAAGAGCGGTCGCTGCCAGATCGGTGACGGCCCGGCGAGCGAAGTCATCGACCTGCCGGGCACCTACAGCCTGATCCCGCATTCGCCCGATGAGGAGGTGGCGATGCAGGTGCTGCGCGGCCTGCGCTCCGATACTCCGCCGCCGACGCTGATCGTGGCGGTGGTCGACGCCAGCAATCTTGCGCGCAGCCTCTACCTGGTCAGCCAGCTGCTCGAGCTCAATACCCCGGTGGTGGTCGCGCTCAACATGACCGACATCGCCGAACGGCGCGGGGTGCCGGTCGACGCTACGGCGCTGGCCGCCCAACTCGGGGTGGCGGTGGTGCCGGTGGTCGGCAACCGCCGCCGCGGCATTGCCGAGCTCAAGCAGGCGATCCTCCAATCCGCGCCACCGCCCGCGCGCAGCTGGGAGCTGCCCGCTCCGCTCAGCGCGGCGGTCGATGAGGTCGCTGCCGCCATCGCCACTACTGCCACTACGACGACCACTGCCACCACGTCGACCACTGCCACCCCGCCGGGTGCGCGCGCGCATGCGCTGGACGCCTGGCGCGCGCTGCGCCTGCTCGCCGGCGACCGGCATGGGCAGGACGCGCTTGCCGGCGAGGCCGCGGTGGCGGCAGCGCTGGCGCACGCGCGCACCGCCCTCGCAAGCGCCGGCTGCGATCCCCTGCAGGCGGAGATCGAGGCGCGCTACCGCTGGATCGACGGCGTGGTGCAGGTGGCGGTGCGCGCCGGGGCGTCCGGCGGTCCAGGCAGCGCGCCAGCGCCGACCGCGCTCACCGAGCGCGTCGATGCGGTGCTGGTGCACCGGGTGTGGGGATTGCTGATCTTCGCCGCGGTGATGGCCTCGCTGTTCGTCAGCATCTTCATCATCGCCAAGCCGGTGATGGATGCGCTCTCCGACGCCATCGGCTGGATGGGCGAGCGCTGCACCGCGCCCATGGCCGACGGCGCGCTCAAATCGCTGCTCGCCGACGGCGTGTTCAAGGGCGTCGG
>JAYVMM010000683.1:0-6134 GCA_043758975.1 Planctomycetota bacterium
GCCTAATCCTGCTCGGCAAGATCGATGCCACCACCGCCGCCACCATCAGCTCCTCCGGGCGCGACAGCGCCACCATCATCGAGGCGATGATCAACCGCCAGCTGGTCAAGCCCGAGGACGTCGAGGAGGCGGTGGTCCGCCAGTCCGAGGACGAGCTCTACAACCTGTGCACCTGGGAGTACGCCGACTTCGTCTTCCACGATGCCAGCCCCGAGGATCTCCAGTCGACCCAGCAGGTCGAGCAGTTCGCCGGACGCCCGCTCAAGATCAGCATCAACTCGCTGCTGATGGAGGCGGCGCGGCGGATGGACGAGTGGGAGCGCCTGCGCGTGGCGATCCCCAACGAGGATGCCGTGCTCGGCGTCGCCAGCGGCAAGGACCAGGAGATGCTCGTCGCGAGCAAGGAGTACCCCGGCTCGGCGGTGGTGCCGCTGATCGACGCGGTGCGCACGGTCGAGGACATCGTGCACGACAGCGTCGCCACCCGCCTCGACGTCTACGCGGTGATCGTCGAGCTGGTCAAGGTCGGCGCCGCCTCCTGGCTCAGCCGCGACGACATCACCAGCCACGCTGCCTATCTCGCCGAACAGAAGGACTTCATCCGCGCCGCCCAGCTCTACCGCCGCGCCCTCGCCTCGGTGCCGAGTGACGCCGCCGCCAAGGAGCACCTCGCCGAATGCCTTGAGCAGCTCGGCTCCACCCCCGAGGCGGCGGGCTGCTTCAGCCAGCTCGCCCTCGGCTACCTCGAGTCCGGCAACGGCGAGGGCGCGATCTCAGCCGCCCTGCGCGCGGTCTCGCTCGCCAATGACGATCCGCGCCAGCGCCTGATCCTGGTGCGCTGCCTGCTCGAGCAGAACGAGAAGGTCGAGGCGGTAGCCGAGCTGCACAAGGTGGTGACGCGCTACATCGAGCTCGGCCAGCTCGAGGACGCGCGCGGCACCTGCCTCAAGATCCTCGAGCTCGACCCGACCAACGAGAAGTCGCGGCGCGAGATGGCGCGCATCTTCGCCTCCGCCGAGCGCAACCCCGACAGCGAGGACGTGGTGGTGTGCGTGCAGTGCAGCCACGTCAACCACCGCGAGGCCGCCGCCTGCGCCCAGTGCAAGGCGCCCCTGCGCCTGGCCTGCTCGCGCTGCGGGCGCACGGTGGCGGTGTCGGACAAGATCTGCATCTTCTGCGGCGCCAACCCCCATGCCGGCACCGAGCGCCGCGGGCGCATCCCCGGCACGCCCTCGACCGCGCGCCTGGTCAACGCCAACAAGGTGCCGTCCGGCGAGATGGCCGACACGGGCTCGCGCTCATGGAAGTCGCGCATCGCGGAGGGGGTCAAGCGCGCGCGCGGGTTCGAGGAGGGCGGCAACCTGGTGGCGGCGCTGGCCGAATGGCGGGTAGTCGCCACCTACAACAACAACAACCTCGAGCTGCAGACCCACATCAAGGGTCTGGAGGTGCGCGCCAACGACCTCTTCACCGAGCAGACCATCGACCACGGTCATCAGCTGCGCCGCAGCCGCCGCTTCTGGGGCGCGCTCAAGGCCTATCAAGCCGCCCTGCGCGCAATGCCGAGCAACGATCCGCGCGCTCCCCGGCTGTACGAGATCGTCGCCTCCACCGAGCGCCACCGCCGGCGCATCTCGCTGATCTACGCCTCCGCCATCGCCCTCATCCTGGTATTCGGCGGCCTGGTCATGCAGCCCTACCTGGCGCTGCACCGCTTCCACCTCGACTTCGAGCTCACCGCACTTCAAGCTAAGCAGCTCGAGGACCCCAACGTCGCCATGGGCGGCGCGCTCCTGCGCCTCGCCGACCTCGACGCCCAGCTCAATACCCTGGACGAGGCGAGCAAGCACATCGGCCATGGCAGCGGCGCGAGCCAGGCGCGCAACCAGCTGCAGGAGCTGCATTTCCAGACCACCCGCCTGCACAACCACCTCGCCGAGCGCACCCTCGCGGTGATCAAGGACGCGCTCGAGCGCAACGACCAGGGGCTGGCGCAGAGCCAGCTCACCAGCTTCCGCACCTGCTTCGGCGCCGCCTTCATGGCCGGCGAGACCAAGGTCCTGGAGGACCGCCTGAACCTCGCGCGCACGGCGAGCGAGCAGCTGGCCCAGCACCAGAAGGAGGAGCCCGCGCTGCTGGCCAAGGCCCAGGCGGCGGAGAAGGCGGGCGAGCTCGGCAGCGCGCTGACGCTCTACCGGGAACTCAAGGGCAGCACCACCCCGGCGGTCATCAACCCGGTCACCGAGGCGCTCGCGCAGCTTGAGCCCAAGCACGCCACCCTGACCAGCCAGCTCGACAAGGCGGGCGAGCTCGCGCTGAGCGATCTGGCGCGCGCCGAGACCGCCATCGCCCAGCTGAGCGAGGGCGCGCGCCAATGGCAGATCACCGACTACGCCAAGCGCAAGGAGGCCATCGCCGCCCGCCTGCGCGAGGCCGCCGCCGCCTACGCCAAGCTCGGCGCCACGCCCGATCAGGCCGGTCTCGAGCATTTCCTCGCCGCCTTCAAGGCCGCGCCGCAGGCGGCGCTGGCGCGCGCGCGCCTCGACCAGCTGCACGCAAGTGCGACCGCGCGCAGTGATCAGGTCACCGCCTACCAGGCGGCGATGGCCGGCAAGCACTACGAGCTGGCCTGGCAGCTGGCGCGCACCCTGCTCCCCGGCGCGAGCAAGCCGGGCGAGATCCTGCTGCCGCTGCTGATCGAGAGTTCGCCGCCCGGCGCCGAGGTGCGCCTGGGCAGCGAGGTCCAGGGCCAGTGCCCGTGCGTGCTCAACCTGCCCCAGGGCGACATGCGCCCAATCACCATCGCGCTGGCTGGCTGGCAACCGACCGTGCGCACCGCCGCCGAGCTGCAGGGCGAATGGCGCTACCAGGCGGTGCTGATGCGCCAGGCGCGCTGGAAGCTCGAGCTGGGCAAACCGGTGACCATGATCGAGCCGCTCGCCGACGGCGGCCAGCTGGCGCTCGCCGGGGAAACCCTGGCGCGCGTCGACGCCAAGGGCCAGGGACTGTGGCGGCTCAACCTCGCGGGCGGCGACGACCTCGCCGACACCGCGCGCTACCGCCTGGCGCACCAGCCGCTGGTGCTCGGCGACGGTTCGCTGGTCCTTGGGCTGCCGACCACCGGGGTGGCGCTGATCGACGCCCAGGGCAAGCTCAGCGCGCGCGTGCCCACCGGCGGCGCGGTGCGCGGCGCGCCGGTGGCCTACAGCAACGAGATCCTCGGCAACCATCCCCGCATGGCCTTCGCCGCTGACGTCCTCACCGTCGGCGAGGTCGGCGGCGAGCGCCAGCGCATCGCGCTGAGCGCCGCCGCGCTCAGCGGCCCGGTGGTGGTGGCCAAGGAGCTCGACCGCATGCTGGTGGTGGCAACCCTGCAGGGCCAGCTGGTGGCGTTCGAGGAATCGACGCGCAAGCGGCTGTGGGATTTCGATCTCAAGGCGAGCGAGATCGGCCAGCTCATCCCCGCCGGGCCGGAGGCGGTGGTGACGGTGCTCGACGGCAGCCGCATCAGCTGCTACGGCATCCCCGCCGCCGGTGCCAGCGTGCAGTGGTCGCAGGCGCTCGAGGCGCCGGCGGTCGGCGACCCGGTGCTCAGCGGGGGGGTGATCTACCTCGCCGCCGGCGCCAGCGTGGTGCGCCTGCTGCTGAGCGGCGAGCTCCAGCCCGCGCTCATCCTGCCCGCGCCGGCGGCCACCCCGGTGGCGGTGGCGGGCGATCTCGTCGTGGTGGGCTGCCGCAACGGCGTGGTGGCGGTGTTCCGGCGCGGAACGCTCAGCTGGACCAGCGCTTGCGCCGCGCAGCCCGAAGTGGTGTCCTGCACCCAGGATAGGGTTGTGGTCGGGCTCTCCAACGGTACGCTTGCGGCCTACGCGCCGTGAGAGCCCGTCCAGTCTGAGTCCCCGGGGATACGCAATGCTGAACGCCGCGCTCGTCGAACAACTCGGCTCGATCCACCGCAACCGCAAATCCGGCGTCCTGGCCGTGGTGGGCAAAGGTTTCCGCCTGCGCTTCTGCATCCAGGACGGCGATCCGGTGGCGCTCGACTTCTGCGCCGACAAGGAACTGCTGCTCGCGCGCGCGCTGCTCGATTTCCACAAGATCGGCCCCGAGCTCTACCAGCTGGTGGTGGATGCGCGCGAAGGCGGCAAGGACACCGTCACCGACCTGGTGCGACGCCACCAGGCGGCCAATGAGGACGAGATCGGCGTGGTCACCCGCGCCATGGTCGAGGACACCCTGGTACGCGCCTTCGGCACATTGCACTACGAGATGGGCTTCGATGAAAGCGAGGGCATCGACACCTTCGACTTCGATACCACCGCGGTGCGCCTGCGCATCGCCGCCCCGGTCCTGCTCAGCACCGTGCAGAGCCGCGTCGCCGAGATGGACAAGGTGGTCAAGGAGATCGGCGGCGGCAACTCGGTCTACACCCTGGCCGAGAGCGAGGCCTCGGTGCCGTTGAGCTCGTATGAGAAGCACGTGCTCAACTTCATCGACGGCCACCGCTCGATCGAGGACATCGCCATCGCCTTCCGCGAGAACACCCTCAACATGTCGCGCCTGGTCGGCACCCTGGTTTCCAAGGGGGTGGTGCGGCGCGCCGCTGGCAGCGGCTCCCGCCTGGCCGAGCCGGCGGTCAAGGCCGGCGAGCCGTCGCGCACGCCCGATCACGGCGGGCCCGGCGCCGCCCCGCGCGCCGGCAGCGCCGCCGCTGGTGGCGCCACGGTCCCGGCGGCGCGCCCCACGCCAGCGCCGCGCGGGTTGCCGGTCGGTACGCTGATGGGCGGCGCCGCCGCCCTGCTGCTGGTCCTGGTGGTGGCGGTGCTGATGCTGCAATACCACGCGCGCAATGCCGCCTTCGCCAGCGCGCGCGCGATGATCGTCGCCCATATCCAGTCCCGGCACTGGGGCGAGGCGGACAAGCAGATCAGCGAGTCCAAGGGCGCCGCCGGCAACGACCTGCAGGCGCTGCGCCTGGTCGGCGAGCTGGAGGCCAGCCTCGCCGCCGCCCTGAAGATCGAAGACGAGGCGATCGTCACCATGATCACCAACCAGGACTTCAACACCGCGCGCCTGCACATCGATGACCTGCCGATCGAAGGCGAGGTCACCGAGTTGCGCCACCGCCTGCAGGGCGCCGAGACCGCCTTCAAGAACGCCTCGGAGGATCTCCGCGACCGCGTGAGCAGGATGCTCAAGGAAGGCCGCCCGACCGACGCGCGCGCCGCCATTGCCGCCGCCAACGGGCACATCGGCGTGGCCGCCAACGATTACCTCGAGCGCTGGCGGCTGTCGACCCTTGAGAGCGCCTCCTCGGCGACCGCGCCGCTCAGCCAGCGCGCCGCCTACATCGAGCAGCTCAAGGCCTCCAACCCCACCCAGCATCAGCTCGATCGCATCGCGCAGATCCTCAACGAATTCGCCACCCTCCAGCAGCGCTCGACCGACCAGATCAAGAACCTCAAGGCGCGCGCCGAAATGGGTGCCTTCGAGGAAGTGATGAGCGAATTCGAACGCCTGCGCCTGAGCGATCAGACGCGCGGCACTCCGCTCGCAGCCAAGACCGAGGCCCTGCGCCAGAGCAGCGAGCACATGCGCCTGCAGCTCACCGGCCAGTATGACGACGCCATGGCGCTGGTGCGCAGCAGTGACGAGGGCCAGGCCATGCTCAGTGCCGGCGCCGCCATCGCCAAGACCCTTGAGCAGTATCCGCTCGCCTCCAATGCCGCCCAGCTGCGCCTCGCCAGCCAGCTGCTCGCGGACGCCGCCGGCCTGATCGGCGAGCGCACCGCCAGCGACGAAGCGCTCGCCCTCGACGGCTGGCTGCAGGACCGCCAGCCAAGCGAGGAGATCACCGCCGTCATCAAGCAGCGCGCGGCCCGCCTGCGCGCCTTCGAGATCGCCGCCGACGACGCGCTCGGCAACGGGCGCGCCTACATCCGCGAGTCCGACTGGGAGCAGGCCAGCCGCACCTTCGAGCAGCTGGTGGCGCGCAAGGAGTGGATGCACACCGCCGCACACGCCACCGCCCTGCGCGAGATCGAGGACCTCAAGGTGGCGCGTGCCAAGCAGCAGGCCTGGCAGGAGGAGCTCAACCGCGCCCTGCTCGCCGGCGACGTCGCCGAATGCTACCG
>JAYVMM010000684.1:0-4663 GCA_043758975.1 Planctomycetota bacterium
GCCGTCATCCCGCGCAGCTCGCCGATAGCCACGATGCGCCCGCCGCCGACCGCGAGGTCGCCCGGGAAGGCTGGCGCCCCGCTGCCATCGATGATGGAAGCGCCGCTGATGATCAGGTCGCACGCTCTCGCCATCGCCGTCAGTCCCCCAGCGGCTGGCGCCCGGGGCCGCCGCGATGGGCATCGAGCACGACCTTGATCCGGCGCAGCAGCTCGCGGCTGCGCGCGGGCTGGATCATGGCGACTTCGGTGGCGAGCACGTCGAGCATCATCAGCGCGGCGTAGCGCGCGCTCGAGGGCTTGAGCACGGCGTCGGTCTCGCGCGTCACCACCGGCAGCACTACCTCGGCGAGGCGCGCCAAGGGCGAGCCGGGGGCGGTGATCGCCACCACCCGCGCGCCGTAGCCGCGCGCCACCGTCACCGCCGCAAGCAGCTCGGCGGTGCGCCCGGTGAGCGAGCAGGCGAGCAGGGCGGAGCTGCGGTCCATGGTCGCGGCGGCGACGCGCTGCATCACCGCGTCCTGGTAGCTGGCGATGGGCAGGCCGAAGCGCACCAGGCGGGTGCGCGCCTCCTCGGCCATCACCGCCGACCAGCCGCCGAGTCCGAAGGCGTAGACCATGCGCGCGCGGCGCAGCAGGCGCGCGGCCTCGCGCATATGCGCGCGGTCGAGGTGGGCGCGGTTCTCCGCGAGCAACTCGATGATGTCGCGGTGCACCAGTGCGGCGCTGTCGAGCGGATCATGGGTTCCTTCGGCGGCGAAGAAGCGCGCCCCGATCGCGCCCGCGCGCACCAGCTCGCGCTTGAGTTCACGCACGTCGCGGCAGCCGAGCGCGCGCGCGAAGCGCGTCACGCTCGCGGCACCAACCCCGGCGCGCGCGGCGAGTTGACCGATCGACAGCGCGCTGGCGAGCTCGACGTCAGCGAGCACCAGGGCGGCGATCTTGCGCTCAGACGGCGGCAGGCCGGCGTGCAGCGCGCCGATGCGCGCGACCACGTCCATGCCCGCCGCAGGCTTGGCGGCTTCTCGATGAGGGGGTGCAGTCATCACTTGACCGTCATGCTGGTACTTTGTACCGTAAGGGCAAGCGGATGTTGCCCAGGTGCTGCCCAAGTGCGCTGGCAATCGGGCGGAAAACAGGGGCGGCGATGGCGATGACGGGGACAGTCGGTAGTTTATCCCAAGAGGGCGCCGGGTCGCCCCTCGACAAGGGCCTCGGTCGCCGCGCCCCGGACGGCGCTGGCGCTGGCGCCGGCACAAGTGGCCCGGGCTGGAACCTGCTGCGCGAGGAGGTCAGCCTGCCGGTGGCGGTGCTGCACCAGGAGGTGATGGCGCGCAACCTGGAATGGATGCAGCGCTTCACCGCCGCCTACGCCGTCCAGCTGGCGCCACATGGCAAGACCACCATGGCGCCGGCGCTGTTCGCCCGCCAGCTCAAGGCCGGGGCCTGGGGCATCACCCTCGCCACCGCGGCGCAATGCCGGGTGGCGCACGCGCACGGGGTCCGGCGCGTGCTCCTGGCCAACCAGCTGGTGGGGGCGCAGAATTGCGAACTGGTCAGCGCGCTGCTCGCCGACCCCGGCTTCTCCTTCGCCTGCCTGGTCGATTCCGCCGCCAACGCCGAGGCCCTCGGGCGCTTCTTCGCCGCGCGCGGACAGCGCCTCGAGGTCCTGCTCGAGCTCGGTACCTTGGGCGGGCGCGCCGGGGTGCGCGACGAGGCCCAGCAGGAGGAACTGCTGGGCACACTTGCGCGTTGGCCGCAGGTGCTCGCCCTGGTCGGGGTCGAGACCTACGAGGGCGTGCTCAAGGACGAGGCGGCGGTGCGCGCCCTGCTGCGGCGCACGGTGGCGGTGCTGCGCGCGCTCAGCGCGCGTGGGCTCTTCGCCCGCCGCCCGCCGCTGCTCAGCGGCGCCGGCTCGGCCTGGTACGATGTGGTGGCCGAGGAGTTCGCGCCTGGCGCCGTCGGGGTGCCCTGCGAGGTGGTGCTGCGCCCGGGCTGCTACCTCACCCACGATGTCGGCATCTACCGCTCGGCGCAGGCGCAGCTGTTCGCGCGCAGTGCCACCGCGCGCGCCCTCGGCCCGGGGCTCGAGCCCGCGCTCCAGCTGTGGGCCTATGTGCAGTCGCGTCCCGAGGCCGAACTCGCCATCATCGGCTTGGGCAAGCGCGACGCCGCCTTCGATGCCGGCCTGCCGGTGCCCTGCCGCCACTACCGCCCGGGTGGCGCCAGCCCGGTGGCGTCACCGCGCGCGGTGCCGGCAGGCTGGCGGCTGACCAAGATGATGGATCAGCACGCCTTCATGGCGGTGGAGGCGGGCGACGATGTGGCGGTCGGCGATATGGTCAGCTTCGACATCTCGCACCCCTGCCTGACCTGCGACAAGTGGCGCAATCTGCTGGTGATCGATGCCGATCACCGCGTGATCGAGGTCCTGCCCACCTATTTCTGACCCGTGGCGAAGTCAGCCGCGGCGGGGTCGGCGGCTTGGAAACTTACCATTAAAAGATCATGAGAATCACCTGCGCGACCCGCATGCCCGGCGGCTGTCCGTCGTCCGCCAAGATATGATTGCCGCCATATCGAGGCGTATTACCGTCTCACCGCCCGGTCAGCAGAGCGCTGCGGGTGCGCGAGGATGAGGATGACGGCAGCCGGGATGGTCATGGGCAGGCAGTCGGCGGGCGAGGGCCTGCTGGAGCAGGAGGCGCCGGTCGGCGTCCTGCCCGGGCCGGTGATCGCCGCCGCGCCAGCGCCTGGACACCCCGCGCTGACCTTGCGCTGGCACCGGTGCATCGAGGAGATCGCGGAGGAGTGGCAACGCTGCTTCGGATCTGGGCAGGTGCTGCGCTCCTACGCCCTGCACCGCGCCACCGAGCGTGCCGGGCTGCCCGGGGTCGAGCACCACTACCTGGTCGGCCATGATGAGCAGGGCCTCGCCTGCGTGCTGCCGTGCTTCTCCTTCCGCGTCTCGCTGGTCTCGGTCGCCAGCCGCTGGCTGCAGCGCCTGGTAGCCGGCGTACGCAAGGTCCTGCCCGGCTTCCTGAGCGTGCGCCTGTTCGTGGTCGGCAGCCCGCTCTCCACCTATGGCGACCTCATCGGCATCCCCGACCTCGAGGACCGCGCGCGCTGGGACGTGCGCCGCCTGGGTGCGCTCTTCAGCGCGGCCATCGCGCGCGGGCGCGAACTGGGCATCGACCTGGTGCGGGTCAAGGAACTCACCGATGAGCTCTGCGAGCGCCTCGCTCCGGCGCTCGGCACGCGCTTCCTGATCGCCGACAGCCTGCCCGCCGCCACGCTCAGCCTGGCGCCGCGCGCGCAGGGCGGCTATGAGAACTCGCTCAAGTCGAAGTACCGCAACAAGCTCAAGAAGCGCAAGGAGGTCGGGCAGGACTTCGGCCTGAGCTGGGAGCTGCATGCGCACTGCCACGGGCGCGAGCAGGAGATATACACCCTCTACCAGCAGGTCATCGACCATGCGCGCGAGGTCTTCGAGCTGCTCAATCCCGCCTTCTTCCGCACCGTCACCGATGAGCTCGGAGCGCGTGCCTACTACCTGCTCGGCTTCCGCAGCCAGGACGGGGTCAAGACCCTGGTCGCTTGCGAGCTGGTGGTCAGCGACGGCGTCCAGCTGGTGCCGCTCTACAGCGGCTTTGACTACCGGCTCAAGCGCGAGTCCGATCTCTACTTCAATACCTTCTATGCGGTGATCGAGGAGGCCGAGCGCCAGGGCAGCGCGCGCGTGTTGCTCGGGCAGACCGCATACGAGGTCAAGGCCGAGCTCGGCGCCACCGCCGAGCCGCTGCACCTCGCGGTGCACCACCGCTCGCCGCTCGGTCGCGCGCTGCTCGCGGCCCTGCGCACCACCCTCTTCCCCGCCGCCGCCTTCCCGGTGCGCGACGTCTTCAATAAGGCCACGCCGCAGCGCAAGCGGCGCGCGCCATTGGTCTCGGCGGAGATCGCGGTGCGCGACGATCGCGCCAGCTAGGGCTGGGCGCGCCGGCACATGCTCACGCCTTACGCGCGCTGGTGTGCCCGGCGTGCAGGGTGGAGGGCACCACGGTGATCGAGGCCTTGATCGCCGGATTGGCGATGCGCTCGGCGACCTGGCGCAGAGCGAGGATGCCGAGGTGGCGGTGGTCGATAGCGAGGCGGGTGTAGTCGAGATCCTCGGCGGCGATGGCGTCGAACACCGCCACCGACACCGCGCGCGGGACTTCCAGGCCATGCGCGAGGAGATGGCTGCGCAGGCGATGGGCGGCGCGACCGGCCGGACATATCCATGCGCTGTAGCCCGAGCGCGAGCGCGTCAGCGCCTGGTCGAGGGCGCCGTCCCAGCGATCCTGGCCGGTCTGCAGCGCGAGGGTGGAGAGCGGGATGGCGCAGCGCACGTCGTGCACCAGCTCGCGCTCGTCGAGGTACTCCATGTAGGCGGTGTAGCGCTCCTTGGCCCAGGTCAGTTCGGTGTTCTTGCCGAAGTAGCCGATGCGGCGGTGGCCGAGGGCGTGGAGGTGCTCCATCAGCAGGTGTACCCCGCTCGCATTGTCCATCGTCACTAAGCCGATGTTGGAGTGGGCCGGCTCGTGCACCAGCGAGACGCTCGGCCTGCCGGCGGAAAGGTCGCTCATCACCGCCGGCGGCCAGCGATGGATGAAGATCAGCGCGCT
>JAYVMM010000685.1:0-4082 GCA_043758975.1 Planctomycetota bacterium
ACGTGGCGCAGGTGCGCGCCCTGCCCGGCGGCGCCGGCACCGTGATCAACAACCTGGTCGCCCTCGGCGTGGGCGCCATCCACGCGGTCGGCTTCTGCGGCGACGATGGCGAGGGCTTTGAGCTGCGCCGCGCGCTCAGTGCGCTGCCCGGGGTGCGGCTCGACCATTTCCTCACCACCGCCGCGCGCCGCACCTTCACCTACTGCAAGCCCATGCTGCCGCGGCCCGGGGCACCCGCGCGCGAGCTTGAGCGCCTGGATAGCAAGAACTGGACGCCGACGCCGCCAGCAGTGGGCGCGGCCATGGCCGCCGCCCTGCGCGCGCTCGCGCCCGTGGTCGACGGCGTCATCGTCCTCGATCAGGTCGACCTCGCCGAATCGGGGGTGGTCACCGCGGAGGTGCGCGCCGAGCTCGCGGCGCTGGCGGCAGCCCGCCCGGGGCTGCCGGTGCTGGCCGATTCCAGGCGCGGTCTGCACGGCTATCCGCCGGTGATCTTCAAGATGAATGCCGTCGAGCTGGGCGCGCTCACCGGCACCGCCGGAGCCGCAGCAGGCGGCGGCGGAGTCGAGCGCGCCGCCGCCGGGCTCAGCGCCGCCAACTCCCGCCCGGTCTTCGTCACCCGCGCCGAGCTGGGCATGGTCGGCGCCGCCCCGGACGGCGCGGTCGCCACTGTCGCGGCGCTGCCGCTGCGCGGACCCATCGACGTGGTCGGCGCAGGCGATGCGGTGACCGCCAATCTGACCGCGGCGCTGTGCGCCGGAGCAGGGCTCGCCGAGGCGATGGAACTGGCGATGCTCGCCTCCTCGCTGGTCATCCACCAGCTCGGAACCACCGGCACCGCGAGCGTGGCGGAGATCAGGGCGCTCAGCGCGCGCGGAGCGCTGCGCTGAACGCGCGCGCGGTGGTCTGCTCGGCTCAGAAGCGCAGGTCGCGCTCGACGCCGGCATTGTCGCGCACCGTCCATTTCGCCAGCTGGGGGTCGCCGAAGGAGAGGTAGTCGCGGTCTTCCGCCATCAGGCCCACCGGCGTGAGCGAGGGCGGCGCCAGCGAGGGGCTGCGCACCTCGCCGCCAGGCGGCGCGGGGCCGGCTGGGCGGGTGGGGCACGCGCGCGTGGACGGAGTGTGCGGGAGGTTGCGCCATGGGCGGGGGCAGCGTAGCGGGAGGAGATGACGGGACGATGAACGCGGACTCCGGCGCGGCAGCACGCCGCGGAAGCGTTGGCCAACATGGTCGCTCCCGCGCGCGAGTCACCTGGCGATGGGGTAGTCCTGGCACTATCCTGCCGGGCCAAGTGGCGCGCGGGTAGCGCGGGCGGCGCGGCAGCGGCGGGGACCTCAGGGCGCCGGGGCCGAGGACCTCGCCGACGCTGTCGCCTGGGAGGCTGCGAGCGCGGGCCGGCACGCGGGCCGGAGGGCGCCGCGGGCGAGGCGCGTCCAGCCGGCGGGCGGTCCTACTGCGGCCAGGTGAAGGGGCTCAAAAGCAAGCAGCAGGGCGCCTGGTAGCCGATGTCGGGTTCAGTGAATTCCCATGGCGCCTTGCGCCAGTCGAGGTCGGCATCCTCGACCAGGCGCTTCATGCTGCCATTGGGCCCGCCGATGACGTAGCCCGGGAAGGGGCCGATCTTTCCTTCGCCCTCGCCGATGTACTTGGCCCCGGTCTTGCTGTTGATGTTGCCGACCCAGCCATGGAACATCACCATCGCCGAGCGCTCGACACCGAACGACTTCATGTTCGAGAAGTAGCATTCGCCGCGCGGATTGCGCCCGTAGAGGTAGTGCACGTATTCCTCGGCGGCATCGAGGTAGTCCTTCTTCTTGTCGGCGCTGTCGGTCAGCCGCGCCGCCATCACCAGGATGCCGCCAGTGTTGCCGATGGTCGAATTGCTGCCCCACCAGAAGCCGCGCAGGGCCATGGCGTAGGCACGGTGCGCGCCGGTCCAGCCGACGGTGGTGTCGGCGGTGGCGAGGATCGCCTGCTTGATGTTGGCGACCAGCATGGCGTCGGCGCCCTTGGTGTGCAGGTAGCTCCACATCAGCGGGCGCAGCATGGACTCGCCGTCGGGGTCGAAGGCCTTGCCCTGGGCCCAGCCGAGTTTGCCGCACTCCTCGTGCACCACGTCGTCGTACTCCTTGGTCCCGGTGAGGCGGAAGAGGAAAGCGGCGGCGAGCGCGCGGTGGCGGTGGTAGTCGTCAGTGCCGGCGCCCATCTCGCCGGTCGACTTCACCTTTTTGGGATCCTTGGGGTCGACCGGCCAGGGATGTGGCTTCTCCTTGTCCAGGTTCCACGAGCACAGCGCCTCGGTCTGGCAGCTGGTGGCGAAGGCGGCGTCGAACTTCGTATCCCGCCATACCGCGGCGGCATAGGCGAGCGCGCAGGCGCGCATCATGGTGGTCTCGCTGCTCGGCGAGGTGAGCTGCACCGCGGCGGTCACCGTCTCCGGCGGGCTGCCCGATTCCTGGTGCACGCGCCCGAAGGCGGCGCCGGTGCCGTCGTGGTCGCGGATGAGGAATTCGGTGCCGCAGCGGATCTCGTCGAGCACGTCGGGGATGCCGTTGCCGGATTCCGGGATGTTGAGCTCCTTGTCCTGCGGGCCGCCCTTGTCGCCGCCCGCGGCCTTGGCGATCTCGTAGACCATCAGCATCATGTTCTGGGTGTCGGCGGTGTTGGAGGTATACTTGTTGAGGTCGCCGGCGTCCCACCAGCCGCCGTGCACGTCGTAGGGCTTCTGGTCGATGATCTCCTTGCCGATGCTGTCCGGCCAGCGCCCCCCGGCCCATTGGTAGACCTTGGCCTCGCTCGCCTGGTTGGGTCCGAGGAAGGCCTTGCCGTGGTTCCAGGCGCCACCGAACTTCTCGAGCTTCTCGCCGTCGGCGCGGCTGTAGTAGAAGGCCTTCCACGCCGCCAGCCCGGCGTCGCGGTGGGGATGCTCGGCGATGGAGAACTGGTAGGAGCGCAGGGGCTCGCCGCCGAGCAGGACCAGGTAGTAGCGGCCCGGGGTCTTATAGGCGGAGAAGTCGAGCTGGGCGACGAAGTCACCTGAGTCGCGGTCCTTCTGTCCACCGTTGCTCTGAGTGTAGGCGCCGGCGTGGTCCTGCAGCGCCCATACCGCGGCGTTGGTGTGGGCATCGCGCAGCTCGAACTGCACGCCGTCGGGCAGGACGGCATCGGAGGCCACCATCGCGAGCTTGCGGGCGGCGGTGCGGTAGCCGATCTGATCGACCCATATGCGGATGGCCGAGGCGGCGGTCCCTGCCGGTGGGGCGGCGGCGCTGAGCGCAGGCGCGGCCGCGACGGGCGGGCCGGGAGCGGCCTCGCCCGCGAACAGGGCCGGGGAAGTAAGGGCGAGGATCAGGGCGGCGGCGCGGCGCATCACGGGGCTCCCACAGGGTAGAGGCTGGAGGTGGAGCTGCTACGCCTGGCGGGGCAGGTCGTTCACCCGCCCGCCGGGCGCATTCGGCGTGCACCATATGCGCCGCGATGGCGCACGGGCAAGCCGTGGAGATCCTAGGGCGGTGTGGCAGAATCAATGGTGGAGACCTGTATCAGCCACCTACCGGCGGGCGCCTCGCGGTCGTCCAACCGGGTGCAGCCGGCGTCCATCCATCCCATCAAGGCCTGCCGGTCGATGGCGCACCGGCGGAGGAGGCATCGTGCGCACCGCCCTGCTTCTGTTTCTTCTGTCCACCTGCGCTGTGCACCTCGGCGCCGCGCAGGCGCCGCTGCCGGCGGGCTGGCCCAACGCCTTGCTCTTCGGCATGGCCGATGGTCCCGGCGGGGGCCCGCGGCTGGCGCAAGCCATGCCCGGCGGCATCCGCTACGCCTACTTCAGCGGCGGCGCCAACACCGGTTCCGGGTGGTCGACCTGGAACTCGCCCAGCGGGCAGTTCGCCACCATCTATTTTCAGGAATGTGTGACCAACGGCCTGATCCCGGGCATCGTCTACTATAACCTGCTGCAGTCGACGCCGCATAGCGGCGCGAGCGAGGCGGCGAAGGATCTCAGCAATTTCGCCAACTTGGCGACCATGCAGGCGTGGTTCACCGACCTCACCCTGCTGATGAAGAAGGCCGGCGCCTTCCC
>JAYVMM010000686.1:0-1659 GCA_043758975.1 Planctomycetota bacterium
CCGCCGCCGCAGGACGCCAGGGCGGCGGCGGCAGCGAGGCCGAGTCCGAGGGCGGTGACGGTCGGGCGGTGAGCTGCAGGCGGGAGCGGCGGGCGGCGCATGGCATGGTCTCCTGGAAGGCGAAGACGGGGACGGGGACGAGTCCGTGAGGCAGGCAGCGGGGGCAGGGTGCGGTGGGTGGGGTCCTCACCAGATCGCCAGTGCGAGCTGGGCGCCGAGCGCGAGGCCATGGCCGACCCAGCCATCGAGGCCCTGGCTGCGCTTGAGCGTGACCATCCAGAACCAGCGCTCCGGCTGCATCACGGTGAGGAAGGCGCCGTAGCGCGTCGCCCACACCGTCTCGGCGATGCCGCCGCCAACGCCCGGGACCGAGATGTCAAAGAAGCGGTGGTGCTCATAATCGAGCGCTGCGCCCACCGCCACCAGCCGCGACAAGCGCAGGGTGGCCGATGCCCCGAGCCGCCAACCCTGGTAGTTGCAGCGCACGTCGATGGCGGGGTTAGCGGTATAGATGGTCTGGGTGCAGTGCTCGACCCAGTGGTAGAGCCCGGAGGCGCTGCAGGACAGCCACGACACCCCCGGCACCACCCCCGACCAGCGCGCCGACGCGAGGTAGCCGAGGGCGTCGTGGGCGGCGAGCCAGTCCTCGGTGGCGCCGCTCGGCAGCGAGACCCCGCCGCCGACCAGGACCCCGGCGTAGCGCTCCTGCCACAACGGCAGCAGGAGCTGGACGCTGGGGTCGGCGGCGAACTGGGTGGCGCCCTGCACCGTGCTGCCGCCGGAGGTCGCGGTGCGGCGGTCGAGCGCGGCATCAAGCTCGAGCTCGGCATCCCACGGCCAGGGCGTCCACAGCGACTGGCGCAGCTCGACCGCGAGCACATCGTGCTCCTCGTGCAGCGGCGCGCGCACCGGGTTGAAGGGCGTCCCTGGCGCATTGAGCAGGATGGTGCGCGCCGACCAAGCGTAGGTGTCCTCCTCCGCATCCAGCGAGAGGATGGCCTGCGGCCAGCGCGGCGGCAGCCCGGACTGCACCCCGAGCGGCTCGAGGCGGAGGTCATAGGCGACGCTGCGGATCTCGCCCGCGAACTCGCGCTCCTCGGTCTGGTTGCCCTCCTCGGCGAGCGCTGGCCCAGCGCCAGCGAGCACAAGCACGCTGGAGAGCACGCCGGTCAGCGCGCAGGAGGCGGGGCGGAGGCGCCGGCGGTGGCGGTCGGGGAGTGCGGGTGCGCGGCGCATGGCGCAGTCATGCCGAACGATGGCCGGCGCCGCCGGGCAGGGTCGCCGTGGGACGGAAGTGGACCAGGAAGGGTGCTGCGGTGAGCGCTCTGTCCGAGCATTGGCGCGGCCACCAATAGGCCTCGCCGGGGCGCAGCACCTTGAGCTGCGCGGTGGTGAGCTCGCGCAGGGCGTCGTTGTAGCGCGCGAGGTGCGCGGTGTGGCGCGGCGAGGTGGTCTGGCCGATGCCCCACAGCGTGCTCAGCTCGAGGATCTCCGGCTTGATCTGGCAGGGGTCCTGGCAGGCGAAGATGGTGGTGACCGCCTGGTGGCGCATCATGCGCACCGCGCGGTCGAGCTCGGCGACCAGGAAGTCGTCCTGGGCGTAGAGGTGGAACTCGTCGAGGGTGAGCAGGCGCGGGCACAGACCGCCGCCCGGCAGAC
>JAYVMM010000687.1:0-2249 GCA_043758975.1 Planctomycetota bacterium
GGGGGGGGGCCCAGCCGTCCGCGGCTGGGTCGCCGGACGGCTCCGACAGCGCATCCGCCTATGGGCACTCAGCTTCACTCGCAAATTGACAATCGTCGATGAGGGCGTGTGATACCACCCGCCGCCCGCCAGGGGTGGCTTGGAAGCGACCGGATTAATCGGTGATCACCGCCTTTCGGCGGCAGGGGACGGGCGATGGCGAAAGAGAAAGCGAGCCAGGAGGAGATCTACCGCGTGATGCGCGCCGATATCGAGGCGGGCAGCTACCCGGCCTCGACCCGTCTACCGTCGGTGCGCACTCTGGCCAAGCGCTTCTCCGCCAGCCCCAACACCATCTCCAAGGTGGTCAGCCGCCTGATGGAGTCGGGCCTGTGCACCGCCCGCCGCGGCGTGGGCCTGTTTGTGCGCAGCCTGCCCAACCGCAAGCTCACCCTGCTGGTGGGCAGCAATTTCGCCGAGCCGCGCGACGATTTCTACGGCCATGTCGAACGCCGCATCCAGGAGCGTTGCCAGGCCGACGGCATCGAGATCGAGCGCTACAACATCACCGCCAGTGATCCGGCCTATGGTCCCGATGTCGACCGCATCCGCCGCCCGGGTCGGGTGATCCTATGCATCGGCCTGACCCACGAGCCCCATCTCAAGCAGCTCGCCGACCTCCGCCGCCCGATGCTCATCATCGGCTGCGCGCCGAGCCGCTGCAACGCCTCCTCGATCGTCCCCAACAGCTTCCGCTCCGGCTACCTCGCCGCCCGCCACCTCATCCGCAAGGGCTGTCGCAAGATCGCCTTCATCGGGCGGGTGCGCGAAGTGCGCGGGGTGACCCTGCCAGAGGCCGAGAGCCTGAAAGAGCTCGCCGGGGTGCAGTGCGCCTTCATGGAGGACACCCTCCCGCTCCACCCCGACTTCATCTTCAACGACATCAGCCAGGTGCCCGCGCGCGCCGCCGCGCTCAAGGAGCTGCCGGACGCGGTCATCATGCCTGACCAGGAGGGGGTAGAAGCGGTGCAGGCGCTCAAGGCGCTGGGCAACAAGCTCGAGCGCGTGGTGCTGGGCGACGACCGTGTGCTCGAACGGGTCAAGCGCCCCGCCGCGGTGGTGGTCAAGCGCGAGGACGTGGTCGAGCTGGCGGTGATGGAGCTGCACCGCCTGCTCGACGAGCAGCGCACCTCGCACCGCGCCTTCGTCGTCGACAGCGAGCTGCACGAAGCCTCGGGCTGAGGCGGCTCGCCCGCCCCGGCCGGCGCCCTAGAGCCGGCGCAAGGCGGCCTCGGCGGCGGCGAATTCATGCGGCACCGGGCAGAACAGGTCGAGCGCCGGGCCGCCGCCGGGATGCGGCAGCAGCACCCGACAGGCAAGCAGCATGTGGCGGGTGACCTGGATCGGGTCCTGGCGGTCGCCATAGAGGCGGTCGCCATAGAGCGGGAAGCCGAGCTCGCTGAAGTGGATGCGGATCTGGTGCGTGCGCCCGGTCTGCGGCTCGATGCGCAGGCGGCTGGCATAGCGCCCGAGGCGCTCCTCCACCGTCCAGCTGGTGACCGCTTCGCGCGCGTGCTCGCCGCGCCCGCTCGCCCACTTCTCGAAGCCGCGCCGGCTCTCGACCTTGACCAGGTAGCTGCGGTGCAGGCCGAGCTCGCGCGGGTGGCCGCGCACCAGGGCCTGGTAGGTCTTCTTGACCGCGTGCGTGCGGAAGAGTTCCTCCAGGCGCGCTGCCATCGCCGCCGTGCGCGCGAACAGCACGATGCCAGAGGTATCGGCGTCGAGCCGGTGCACCGCGTGCACGTCGCCGAGCTCTGCGCGCAGGATGTCGAGCAGGCTCCAGCTCTTGGGCCCGTCGGTGGGGGTGACCGCCAGCCAGGCTGGCTTGTCATAGGCGAGCACCTCGGCGCGGTCGTAGAGCACGCGGCGGGGATCGAAGATGTGCTCGTGCGATTCTGGAATGGTGAATTCCACCACTTCGCCGCGCTTGAGCTGGCGGCTGCCGAAGGTCTCGACCCGCCCGTCGATGCGGCAGCAGCCCTCCTCAAGGTAGCGCCGCGCGGCGCGCACCGAGATCTTGCCTTTGCAGAGGTTGACCAGGAAGTGTGCGAGCCCCTGACCGGCCTCGGCGCGCACTTCACGCGCATTGGGCCCGGGGATCCAGATTGCGCCTTTATCGGGCACGCTGGCGCGGCCACCATGGCCGCCGCGCCCGCCATGGCCGCCCCGGCGATCGCCGGGTGCGGGCGCATCGGTGGCGCGCGCATGGC
>JAYVMM010000688.1:0-6798 GCA_043758975.1 Planctomycetota bacterium
ATCTCCGCCGGCGTGTTCTCGCGCGCATGCGCGGTCCCGGTGAGGTTGTTGGTGCCGATCATCAGCACCGCCCAATGCGGGTGCAGGCCGGTGAATTCGCCATGGTCGAGGCGCCACAGCACGTTCTGCGTGCGGTCCCAGCCGAAGCCGAGGTTGAGCACATGGCGCTCGCCGAATGCGGCCTGCCAGGATGCTGGCCCGTGGTTCGGGCCGGGCGGGTCGCCGCCCCAGAAGTGGGTGATGGAATCGCCGATCATCACCACCTCGGGATCTGCGCCCGCCACCGCCTTGAGCACCGCGTCGTGGCGGGCGTACCAATCGTAGCCGTCCTGCTCGAGCTTGGGCACCGGTACGATGGCGGTGTTGGCAGACATCTCCGCACCGCTGAGGAGAGCGCCATGGGCCAGGGTGAGCAGGAGCAGGAGGCGGAGGGTGCGCATGGGGGCCTTTCGGCGCGGGGAGCGGGCGGGCGGGGCGGCGGGCGCCGGAGAGCCTAGTGCCTGCGCCGCCGGCTGCAGTCCCCACCCCGCCGCTGCCGGCGCGAGCGACTGCCTCAGCGCAGCTTGTCGGAACGGAAGGCGGCGCCGAGCAGGGCGGCGCGCACGAAGGCGCCCCAATAGGGGGTGGGGAGGAAATGCTGCAGATCGCTGGTCAGCGCCGGCGAGGCGCCGGGATGGAACGACCACGCGGCCCAATGGAGGTGGTGGCTCTGGATGCAACTGAGCATGTCGGGGGCCCAGGTGTAGGGGTTCTCGAAGCGCTCGGGCGGGATGAAGTCGTAGCGCTTGCTGTCGCAGCCGACCTCCCCGAGCAGCACCGGGAAGCGCTCGGCGACGGCGAGGAAGCAGCGCTGCCAGCCGCTCTTCCACGGGTAGACGTGGGTATCGTAGACGATGCCGTTGCCGCCGAGGTCATCGAGCGCGCCCCCGTCGAGGATGCCGGAGAGGTCGTAGGACCAGTCCAGCCCGCCCGCGACGATCAGGTTGCGCGCGCCAGTCCCGCGCACCGCCGCGATCAGGGCCGGGATGCCAAGGGCATGGATGGTGGTCACCGCCTCGGCGTTCTCGGCCAGGGCGGCGCCGCCCTGGCGGCGGTCGCTGACCTCGCCCCCGTGGCGCCACACCTCCCAGGAGATGTCATGCGGCTCGTTGAAGAGACCGAAGAGCACCGCCGGGTCGTCCTTGAAGACGGCGGCGGCGGCCTGCCAGAATTCGGCATCGGCGGCGGTGGGGGCGCGGAAGCGGTGCAGGTCGAGGAGCAGATAGCAGCCGCGCGAGGAGGCCGCGCGCACCGCCTGGGCGACCAGGGCGCGATAGGCCGCGCCGCCATCGTCCTGGCCGGCTTCGCGCCCGAACCAGCGCGTCCCGCTCACCGGCAGGCGGATGATGTTGGCCTTCCACATCTCAATCGCGGCGATCAGCGCCGGCAACAGCGTTTCGCCGGTGTTCGACCAGTCCAGGCTCGGGACGTTGACGCCCTGCAGCCAGACCTCGCCGCCGCGCGCGTCGAGCAGGCGGCGACCGTCGACATGCAGGGCGGCGGGCGCGCGCCCGCCGCCCTCGACCTGCACCACCGGCTCGCCGTGGGCGTCGCTCGCCACCGGCGGCAGCAGGCTCGGATCGATCGCCCTCAAGGTCAGGGCAGCGAGATCGAGCGAGCCGCTGGCGGCTTGGAACATCGCCGGCATGACATTGAGTTTGACCGCGCCGGGGGGCACCGCGAAGAGCAGGCGTTCGCTGCGCCAGTCGGGGCTGGTGCCGGTGAAGTTGGGATGCGGCGGGCCGGGCTGCACCGCCCCGCCTTTGGCGTCCTTGAAATCGAGGATGATGCGCGCATCGAACCACGGTTTGGTGCCAGGCCGGACATCCCGCCAGCGCACCTTGTAGGTAAGCTCGAGCGCCTTGGCCGATTTCAGGTCGACCTGGATGAAGGCGGTTTCCATCTTGTTCGGCTCCTTGACCTCGAGATGGAGGAAGCGGCTGGCCTCGCTGGCGAAGAGTGCCTGCGGGAAGGCATCGATGGCGAGCAGCGGCGCGGCCTCGCCAGCGACTGCCGGACGCACGCCGGTGGCGAGCAGGAGGAGGGGGACGAGCACCAGCAGGGGGAGGACGGCGGGCGGCTTGGGTGTCATGGGCATCCGTTCAGCGGGCGGTGGCGGGGGCGGGGGCGGCGGCGGCGGCGGTGGCGGTGGTGGTGGAGGAGCGCAGGACGAGGTCGACCGCCAGCACGCGCTCGCTGCTGCGAACGGAGCCGGGGGCGGCAGGGGCGGCGGCCAGGCGCCGGCGCAGCAGGGCGAAGGCGCTGCGCCCCATGGCATCGAACGGCTGGCGCACGGTGGTCAGCGGCGGGTCGAGCAGCGCCGCCAGGGGGTCATCGTCGAAGCCGACCACGCTGAGGTCGCTGGGGATGTCCAGGCCAAGCGCGGCGGCGGCAGCGTAGACCGCGCGCGCCACCGCGTCGCAGCTGGCGACCAGCGCGCTCGGCGGTTGGCGCCGGCGCAGAAGCGCGCTCGCGACTGCCACCACCGCCGGCGTCCAGTCGCCGAGTCGGTGGTGCGGACGCAGGTCGGCGACCAGGGCGCGGTCGAAGGCCAGCCCGGCGTCGCCGCAGCCGTCGCGCAGGCCGGCGAGGCGCTCCTGCACGGTGTCGGCTTCGAGATCGCCGATGAAGGCGATGCGGCGGTGCCCGAGGGCGATGAGATGGCGGGCGGTCCGGCGACCGCCGTCGCGGTTGTCGGCGGTCACCGACGGCAGCGCGAGGTCATGTAGGCGCTGGTCGACCAGGACGCACGGGTAGCCGCTCTGGCGGAGGGCGTAGAGAGCCTCGAGGAAGGGGGCGCCGTGCAGCGCGATGACCACCGCGCCCTGTGCACTGCCACGCGGCAGCTGGCGCAGCAGTTCGAGGTCGCCGCGTTCGCTGCCATGGGCATCATGGAGCTGGACCTCGGCGCCGGCGGCGCGTGCGGCGGCCTGCACGCCGCGCGCGATCTGCAGGCAGGAGGCCCAGGCCAGGTTGCCGGCCACCACCTGGACCGTGCGCAGGCCGGTGTGCGCGCGCCGGGCGGCGGCGAGCGGCGGCGCGCCCGTCGCACTGCACAGGTACAACCCACGCCCCGCCCGCCGTTCGAGCAGCCCCTCGCCGATCAGCAGAGCGCTGGCGCGGCGCACGGTGACCCGGCTGAGCCGGTGCCGGCGCGCCAACTCGTGCTCGCTGGCGAGCGGCTGGCCGGGGCGGTGGGTGCCGCTGGCGATCAGCCGGCGCAGTTCGCCCGCCAGCGCCGCATAGCGCGGCTCGCGAGTAATACCGGTATGCATACCGGTATCTACGATGCTACAGACGGCGGTCAATCCCCGCCACGCCCGAGCCCGCTGTACCTGCCGGCACCGGTGGCGCTTGGCTCGGCAGCCAGGGCGCGTATGAGGGCGCTATGAAAACCACCCTCCTACTCCTGGTCTCGCTGGTGTTCGCCCTCGCCACCGCGGTCGAGCCGCCGCCTGCCGAGGCGGTGGAGCCGTCTGAGCAGCGCTTCATCACCCTCACCCTCGCGGTGCCCGCCAGCGGCCAGCCCGGCCAGCTCGCCGAGTCGCCGCCGGCGCTCCAGGCCCTGATCAAGCAGGGCTGGCGGGTTACGCAGTGCACCAACCTGGGCAAGACCGGCGACAACGGCGGCGTGCTGGTGGCGCTGGTGCTCGAGCAGGGCGGCGGGGAGCATGATGCCCAAAGCGCCGCCCTCGGCGGCGATGGCCCGGGCGCCGCCGCGCCGGTGTCGGCGGCCAAGCCGGGCACCTACCACATCGCCTGGGACGACGGCTACGATACGGTGGCGGTGGTCGGGGCGCCGCTTGGGGCGCGCAACCCGGTGACGGTGACGACCAAGGAGAAGGACGGCAAGGCGGTGGTCACCTATGCCGCAACCGCCTTCCTCGACGCCCAGGGCAACCTTCACCTCGATGGGCGCGGCGCGCCACTCAGCGGCCCGCAGGCGACCGCCTATTCGCCCGACAGCTTCGCCATCCACAGCGATGGCACGGTGGTGATCCGCGATGATCACGGCAACAACGAGAAGGGCGTGCTGATCAGCGATGCCCCGGGCGCGGGTGGTCCGTCCAAGAGCAATCTCTAGGCCGGTGCGGAGCGCGCCTGGCTGAGAGCTGCTGGCCTCAGGAGCCCTTGAGCCAGCTGCTGCTGCCGTCGTCGTAGTGCTCGTGCTTCCACATCGGCAGGTCCTGCTTGATGCGCTCGATCAGCAGGCGGCAGGCGTCGAAGGCGCCGGCCCGGTGCGCGCTGGCGATATGGATGCACAACGCAACATCGCCGGGATGCATCACCCCGGTGCCGTGCACCACCATGACGCTGAGCGCGCGGTCGCAGCGCTCCGCCGCCTCGTCGATCAGGCGGGCGAGCAGGCGTTCGGCCATCGGGCGGTAGCACTGGTAGACCAGGCGGGTGACACCGCGCTCATGGTGGCGGTTGCGTACCACCCCGAGGAAGGTCGCCACCGCGCCTTGGGCCGGTGAGGCGAGGGTGGCGGCGTTGCACAGCGAGCGCGGCAGCGGGCCGTCGTGGATGGCCGAGGCACGCGCACTGCGCGGCGGCGAGGCGGGCACGTCGGCGTTCATCCGCCGCACACTGGCGGGAGCACGGCGATCTCTTCGCCGCCCAGCAGGCGCAGTGGTCCAGTGACGAATTCGCAATCCACCGCCAGGCGGCAGGTTTCCAGCAGGGTGGCGGCGGAGGGGTGGCTGGCGGAGAGCAGGGCGAGGATCTCGTCGCTAGTGACGCGGTCCGGCAGCTCGCGGCTCTCGCGCTCGCGGCTCAACAGCTCGCCGATGCTGGCGAAATAGAGGATGGTGACCTGCGGCACGACCGGTCTCCGGTGCTGGCGCGCAGCGTGCACCCCGCCCGGCGCCGGGCTCTGTCGCGGTCGCTCTCGGCGGTCCCAGCGCAGCACAGTGTCCTGAAACGGAACGCCGCGTCAGCCGGTTGGCTGACGCGGCGTGCGCGTGACGCTGCAAGCGTCAGGTGGCTACTTGCGCTTCGCCGTCTTCTTCTTGCGGCCCTTGGCGGCCTTCTTTGCGGGCTTCTTGGCCTTAGTGGCCTTCTTCTTAGCAGGCATCGAACGTCCTCCTTATGGATAGGATCTTGACACAATCATAGTGAGCGAACCCCGTCATCGCAATTTCTTTCTTTGCGCTGAGCGCTGTTGCGTCACTTCGCATATGGTACGCCTCTTGACGGCGTCGGAGAGCGCTCTGCACGCTTTCGCCGTCATCGGAGCCATCGCCGCCATCGCCGCCATCGCTGCGGTGCGTGAGTGCGCGCCGTTTCTTGGCAGGTTGGCGGGCGCGGAATTGCAGTGGCATGGACCGCCCTACACTCGAATACCCCCCAGGTATCGTCCATGATCAGCTATCCCATCATCCGCGCCCCCAATCCGCTGCTGGCGATCGGACAGCTCGGCGGCCACGTTAAACGCGGTTTTCCCCATCCGCGCGGCCAGCGCACCGGCAAAACCATGGCCCTGGTCTCGGCCCTGCCGCTGAGCACGGATTCGGACCGCATGGTGCTGGCCTTCATGGACCGCTCTGATCCACCGGAGTCGTTCGACTACCTGCCGCACAAGGGTGACAATGCGGTGGTCATCGTGCCCCGGGCCGAGGTCCACCTCTCGGTGATCAACGGCGTGTGCCCGGGCGATTGGAAGGGGGTCAAGGTTAGCCTGGGCGAGAAGATCGACGAGCCGGTCGACCTCGATGTCGATGCCACCGGGCTTGACCTGGCGGCCTCCGACCGCTGGGTCGACCTGGTCGACGAGCTGGGTTGCGACTGCAGCAAGCTCGGCGGCTACCCGCTGTGGGCGAACGCCCCGCTCGATGTCGAGCGCCTGGTCGGGCGTCCGCAGCGCTTCCACCACCGCCTCACCGCCGACCTGGTGGACTTCAAGCTCGGCGATGGCGGGGTGATCTACGTCTTCGCTGATGTCGAGGGCGACGCCGGCGCGCTGTGCTGGCAGCAGGCGAAGTACTGACCACCGTCGGCGTGCGCAGCGCCCGGCCTCAGAGCCCGCACAGGTCGGCCACTCGCGGCAGCTCTGGACCGCTGAACGCCTCGGCGAAATCGGCGCCCGCATGCATGCCCCAGGCGCGTCCGCGCGCATCGATCCAGCCGAGGAAGCCGGGCTCGGCGATAGAGGTGGCGGGCAGCTCGGCCTGCGCCCGGTGCAGCTGACTGGCGTAGCATCGCACCGCCGCCATCTTCAGCCGCCAATCCTCGGCGCGCAGCGGCACCAGCAGGGCGGGGGTGGCGGGCAGCTCGGCCTCGTAGTACCACAGGCGCACTCCGGCCACCGCCGCCGCGCCGCCCGGGGTCGTGAGCTTGTGCAGGGCGGCGGCCTTGACCGCGCCGCCGACCAGCCGCGCCAGCGCCTGATGGTCGGGGTGGCGGGCATGCCCGGAGATGCACAGCACTGCCTGCGGGCGGTAGCGGCGGATGGCGTCGACCACCAGCAGGCGGGCGGCGGGGTCTTCACCGGGGATGGCGCCATCGGGCAGCGCCAGGTTCTCGCGCGCCGCCAACCCGAGCGTGCGCGCGGCGGCCTCCGCCTCGGCGGCGCGCTCCGTCGGGGTGCCGCGGCTGGCGAGTTCGCCGCGGGTGGCATCGACCACCACCACGCGCGCGCCTTGGCGCACCTGGGCGGCGATGGTCCCGCCGCAGTGGATCTCGGCGTCGTCAGGATGGGGGGCGAAGACCAGGAAGTCGCAGCTCATAGTACTCCGATGGCAGCCGCCATGGTGGCGG
>JAYVMM010000689.1:0-1752 GCA_043758975.1 Planctomycetota bacterium
GCCCGCGGCGCCGACCCTGCCTGCGGCGCCAACCGCGCCCGCAGCGCCGGCCGCGCCCGCAGCCCAGGTCGCACCGTCACCCGGCGAGGGAGCGCTTGCCAACCGCGCATCCGCGGCTGGAATGCCCACCCCCACTGCAGGACGCTGAGACTTAGACATGGATGCGACCACGCCGATCCCCAAAGACGTCATCCTGCCGCTGCCGGTGCCGCCCGAGCTGCTGGTGGTGTTCCACGTGGTGTTCTTCGCCATGCACATCCTGTTCGTGAACCTCATGCTCGGCGGCGCGCTGCTGACCTTCTTCTTTGAGCTGCGCGGTCGCTGGCGCGCCGATTACGACGCCCTCGCCCACGAGATCGCCAAGACCATCACGGTGAACAAGAGCATGGCGGTGGTGATGGGCGTCGGCCCGCTGCTCTTCATCAACCTGCTCTACACCTCGCCTTTCTACGGCACCACCTCACTGATCGGCGACGCCTGGATCAAGATCATCCCGCTCGTCACCGCCGCCTTCCTGCTGCTCTACCTGCACAAATACAGCTGGGAGCGCCTACACGCGCACAAGGGCCTGCACATCACCATCATCGGCGTGGTGTGCGCGATCCTGCTCGCGGTGCCGCTGATCTTCCTCACCACCATCAACCTGATGCTCTTCCCCCAGCTGTGGCCGCAGGTGCGCGGCTTCGCCGATGCGCTGTTCCTGCCCAACGTGCTGCCGCGCTACCTGCACTTCCTGCTCGCCTCGCTCTCGGTGATGGGCTTGTTCATGGTCAAGTGGACGCAGACCCGGCACTTCCCCGCCGAGAAATTGTTCAAAGAGCTCACCCGCGACGAGCTGCGCCGCCAGTTCTACACCCTCGCCCTCGCCGCCACCGCCCTGCAGTTCCTCGCCGGGCCGTTGGTGTTCATCACCCTGCCGGCGTCGGGCATGAATGGCCGCACCATGCTCGCGGTGGCGGGCGGCATCGCCTGCGCCCTGCCCGCGCTGTGGTGGATGTGGCAGGAGCTCGACGGCGGTGGCCATGGCGCCGGGCGGCGCTACTGGCACATCGTCGGCGCGATCTCGCTCACCGTGATGTTCATGGTCATCGGGCGCCACCTCTACCGCGACGAGGCGCTGCGCCCCTACCAGCAGGCGGTCGCGGCCAAGACCGCGGACTACCAGCAGGCGGTGGCGGATGCCCGCAACGACAAATGGCCCCCCAAGCCGGTCGATGTCGATCAGCACAAACTCCCAGAAACAGTGAAACCCCCGCCGGTCTCAGGCTACCAGAGCAAGTGGCGCGCCGATCCGCGCTTCGCCCTCGGCGACGCCGTCTACCACACGGTCTGCTTCGTCTGCCATGCCCCGGCGATGAAGGTGGTCGGCCCGTCGATGCTCGAGGTTGCCGGCCTCGACCTCTACAAGGACAAGCCGGAGGAGATCGGCAAATGGGCGCTGCATCCCGGTCCGCCCAAGCGCCAGCCGCCGATCCCGATGCCGCCGGTCGTGGGCAAGACCCTCGAGGAGCTCACCGCAGCCGGCGTCTACATGCTGGCGATCGGCGATGAAGAAGCGCACAAGGCGGCAGCGGCCCCGGCCAAGAAGTAGGCAAGCGGGCGCGCCGGCGAGCGGCCCGCCGGCTATTCGGCCTGCGAGGTGCGCCGCCGCCGCAGCCCCTGGGTCTGGCCCTGCTTGCTGCTGAGGTAGCGCTTGAGCAGCTGGGCGTGGAGCGGCTGCGCGAGTTCGAGCATCGAGGAGGCGAGCACCAG
>JAYVMM010000690.1:0-4068 GCA_043758975.1 Planctomycetota bacterium
GCCCACGGCGAAGACCGAGCGTCCGATCGCCAGCAGCTCATGTGGGCTGTCAGACCAGTCGGCGATCTGGTCCGCAAGATCGGGGGAGATCACCTGCTCCCGCGCCATCAGCGCGGCCCACTGCGTGCCGAACTCCTCGCCTTGCTGCCATCCGGGCAGGAGGTCGCTGAGGTAGCGTTCGGCATCGGTGATGGTGGAGAAAGTGGCCACCATGACGCATTCGCCGCTGTTGTTGCCGGAATAGGAGCGCCAGATCGCGATGGGAGGAAGGGCGGTGGCAGTGTCCGCGCCGCGGGTGGTGCGCGCGCATCCGTGGCGCGGGCTGGCTTGGGACAGGTGCCCGGGCCGGGCCTGCCATCCCGTCAGGATCTCTGCGGCCGTGCTGGCGGGCAGGGTCGGACCATCCTGGAAGGAGCATGCGAGCATGCCCTGGTCGGGCGTGAGGGTGATGAAATCGCGTCCGGCGCCACAGTCGCCTGGCTCTGCGACGGCATGCGGCAGCGTCGCCACCGGGATGCGGCTGCCGGCGCACACCGACAGGCGCGCCGGCAGCGGACTGGCGGTGATCACCTCGGCCAGCCGGCGGCGTCCGGCGGTGCAGAGATGGCGGGCGGGGTCGGCGCCGACGAAGGTGAGGAATGAGACATCCCGGCAGCCCGCCGCGGCAAGCTCGGCGAGGCGCTCCGGCAGGAGGGCGATCGCGGCATCATCGACCAGCAGGTTGGCGCCCCACAGCTGCCGTGCCTGCGTCAACACCGCCGCCGGCGTGCGCCAATCGGCATCGTCGTAGATCGACATCCGGACCATGTCGAGCAGGCGCGAAAAAGCCGGCCAGGACCCGCTGGTGATGCGCGATCCGTTGGTGGTCACATGCAGGGCGAGCTGGGTGGAGCCACGCAGCTCGCGCAACATGTCACTGAAGCCGGGGAAGAGGAAGGGCTCGCCGCCGCCGAAGGCGACTTCCAGGGTGCCGGCCGCAGCCAGCCCCTGGAGCACCGCCGCCGCGCTCGCCACCGTCCAGGCGCTGGGTCTCCGGCGATCACGCGAGCAGAATTCGCAGCTGAGATTGCAGGCATTGGTGATGCCGAACATCACTACCCGCGGGGCCGTGCGCCGGCAGGCGGCGGTGGCAAGGGTGGCGATGCGCAAATGAGTGCCGGTGGCCCGATGGAAGTAGAGCATCGCGCCATCGAGCGGCACGGCCCGGAATCCTGGGAGCGGCGGCGGCGGGGCCGCTGCAGACGCAGACGCAGACGCAGACGCAGACGACACCGGTGATTGGGCGATCATGCACGGTCCTCCCCCAATGGCGTGAACTTTATTTTGTGAGTCGGAACATGCCACAAAAGACTGTTTGAAAGAGACGGAATATTTTTGGCGCCTGCATGGCTCATTCTCGTGCATGCGCAGTGGCTCAAGCCGTCCTCGCCATCCTCAACCGGTATCCGCCGTGAGATGGAGCGCGCGCCACAGCGCGACGCGCACTGCGGTCGGGTCTGGCACGGGGGCGGACTGAACGTTCATGGCCTCCCAGCGACGGGCCTCAGGGTGAAGGAGCGGGCGGGGCGCCTGCGGCGCTGCCCTGGGGCTGCCCGATGCGCGGCGAGGGCGCCGTTATTTGTCCGCCCGATAGGCCTTGCCCTGCGCATAGAGAGCGCGGCGCTGGCGGTAGGTGGTCCGCTCCTGCTCGTCACTTTCAGCAGTATGCGCAATGGCCGCGTCCATGGTGGTGAGGGCATGGGGGAAGTCGCCGGCCTCGGCATAGGCCGCCGCAAGGGTGTCGAGGTAGGCTGCATTGGCGTTGCCGGTCTGCTCACAGGCGACCAGCGCCACCGCGACCGCGTCGGTGCCGTTACGCACCGAGGCCTTGGGGTTGGTGGCGAGCAGCCAGGCGAGCTTGTTGTGCACGCCATGGATCATCGCATCGATGGCGATGGCGTGGCGGTAATCGGGGATGGCGAGCTCTGGCTTGCCGTTGAGCTGGTAGGCGACGCCGCGGTTGTAATAGACCTCGCCGAGCTGCTTGGCATCCTTATTGGCGACGGAATTCAGCACCGCATTGTAGTCGGCCAGGGCGAGGTCGAGCTTGTGCCGCATCGAGTAGGCGTTGCCGCGGTTGGTGTAGGCGCTGAAGTTGTCCGGCAGGGTGGGGAAGGCGCGGATCGCCTTGGTGAAGGCCGCCACCGACTGCTCCCATTTGCCGGCATCGAAGGCCTCCGCCCCTTCCTGCCAGTATTGAACTTAGCCGGGGCGGCAACACGTGCGTGCCGAGGAACGGACGCCGTCCCGGGGGCCAGAAACTTGTAGTGCGGACACCCCTTGCGCGTTCCAAGCGTCTCAGGAAAATCGTTTTAGAACGTCGATCTTGACAAATGAACAAGGCGAGCAGGTGGGAGTAAACCCCTTCCATTACATCACTTTGTCAAGGAGTCAGATTTAACCCGTACCCGTCCGTGGTCATGGCCTTTCGCGAGACGGCCATGCTCAACACCTCCTTGCTTCAACCCGCGGCGCATTGGGCGCTGTGGGCAGGGAGGACGCTTGTTCGCGCCGCGTCTTGAAGCAACGCTCTGCATTTGTGCGAGAGGTCCTTGTCGACCGCGGCCGCGGCCCGCCCCAGGAGCAGGAGCGATGCCAGGACCAGCGCACCGGTGGTGATGACGGAGGTCAGGGTAGGCTTGGCGATCATGGACGCGGATCCTGCGGGAGGCGGGTAATGCGCATGGCGTGCGCGCATGCGGCCAGGGCATGCGTCGACCATCCTCGGCGTGGGACGGCGGAATCCAGCAGCGGTCAGCCGTGCTGGCGGACTCGGACGGGGAGGGCGTAGCGCACCGTGGTGACCTGGACGCGCGCCGAGCCCACCGCCACCCAGCGTCGAGGTCGTCAGTGTGTGGGGGCGGGCAGCAGCGGCTTAAGCGCGGCGGCCAGCCGGGCGCCGGCCATGGCGTGGCCGGTGACGGTGGGGTGGATGCCGTCGCTGTAATCGCCAGCTTCCAGCCAACCAGTGGTATCGACGAAGTGCACCCCGGCTTCGCCCGCCGCGGTCATGTCGGCGACCGCGCGGGCGACGCCTCCGGCGACGAAGCCGCCGAATGGGCGCATGCCCACCAGCTTGGCATGCGGCAGGCGCGCACGAATGGCGCGCAGGAAGGTGGCGTAGGTGATGGCGTAGGCGGCATCGTCGGGGCGTTTGCCGTCCTTCATGTCGTTGGTGCCGAGGTTGACCACCACCAGCTGCGGGGTGTAGGAGAAGTCCCACGGTCGGTTGTCGGCGGCGTGGTTGCAGTTCTTGAGGCGGAAGTACCAGGCATCGAAGCCGGTCTTGTCGCCGAAAAAGCCGTAGCCGGTGGCGAGCGCCACCCCGCTGAAGGCGACCTGGACATGGTCGCAACCGACCGCCTCGGCGGCGAGCCCGGAGTAGTTGCTCATGGCGGGCCCGCTGGCACTGCCCGGACTGATGTTGACGCGCCCGCCGTTGGCGGTGATGGAGTCGCCCACGAATTCGATCAGCGGGCGCTGCGGGCTGTCGAGAGTGGTGGCGCCGGGGTCGAGCATCAGACCTTTGAAGGCCAGCTCGATGTTCTGCCCGCCGGCGACCAACAGTGCGCTATGGGTGCCCGCCGGCAGCGGCACCGGGGTGAGGTTGACGGTCCCAGGACCGCGCACGCACGCAACCGGCGCGCCATCGACGAGTGCCTCCACCTCGCCGTCGCAGCGTGCCCTGAGGGTGGTGCCGGTGAAGGCGACGCGCAGGTAGGCGGTGCTCCAATAGCTGCGGAAGATCGCGGGATCGCTGCGGTCCCAGCGCCCGATGTAGCGGATGTGGGCATCGCCAAGGCTGCCGTCATGGATTTCGGCCGCATTCAGGTGGGCGGCGGCGGTACCGGCAAGCGCACACAGGGCGCTCAGGAATCCCACGGCGGGCATGCTCAGGCGGTGGAGGCGGTGGAGGCGGGATGTCATCAGCGGTCGGTCGCCAAAAGGTGAAGAGGGGTGCGCCGTCGTCCGCTGTGGCTCGCGCGACGCTATCCTCGTGCGGCGTCCTGGCTACGCTCTTCCAGCCCG